>JACQYP010000167.1 GCA_016208205.1 Candidatus Desantisiibacteriota bacterium
ATCAGTCTTTCCTTAAAGCCCTGGGAGCTATTTAACCTGATATGCCCATTTTTTACCGGCAATTATGTTGACAAAAATCACTTCTGGTTTGGTCAGAGCTGGCTTGAAAGCATCTATTTTGGAATATTACCGTTTTTACTGACTATGTTTGCCATATTTACCCATCGCAGGAGGTTTTGGGCTCTGCTCCTGCTGCTTTTCCTGCTTATTGCCTCAGGCAGTATCTATCCCTTCTTTTATCAATATTTGCCGGGGTTTAATCTCATCCGTTATCCGGTTAAATTCTTTTCCATCGCAGCATTTGCCTTATCAATCCTTGCCGGATTCGGGTATGAGTTTATGAATAAACATAGAAAACGGTTTGGCTCAATTATTGTTGTATTTATGCTCTGCTATTTTACAGCATACCTGTCATGCCTGCTTTCAGGTCCCAAATTTATCCCATGGATAGCTGCAAACTGGCACACTACAACTTCAATAGATAGACTGACTGTCTGGTACAATACTACCCTTACACATGCAGGACTTGTCTTATTGGTATTGTTTATTAGTGTTACCGCTATGTTTTTATACTGGAAAGGCCGAATCCAGCCATGGGTATTTTCCTTGAGTATTATTGGTATCCTTGTCTTTGACCTTTTCCTTGCCAATGAAAAGATAAACCCTGTGTTTGATTCAAGGCTTTATAGCCATACATCAGGTGCTGCTGCCTTTCTAAAACAAGATACATCTTGTTTTCGGATATACATGGAACCAGGGACAGAAAGGTATTATCGAATAATCCGAGGAAATAATTTGGATGATGCCCTCAAAAGCGTACAGGATGCATTAGTGCCAAACACAACCCTATTCTATAGCCTGTTTGATGCCTGGGGATATGAATCAATAAATCTCAACGATTATTCAAGGGTTATCGACCTGATTAATCATCCGCCGGATGTACATTCCCATGGGTTATATCATCTTTTAGACATGATCAATATCAAGTATATCCTATCATGCTTTCAGGTTCGAAATCCAGAGTTCAGGCATATCTATAATGATGGAAAAATAAACATATATGCCAATCCATCCTACCTTTCCAGAGCATTCTTTGTGCCTAAATGTATGGTTATTAAGGACAGGGCAAAGATATTGGAAAAACTATCTTGTATTGACCCAAGACAAGTGGTTATTCTTGAAGAAAGCTGTCAGCGGTCGGTGGTCAGTGATCAGCAGTCAGATGGAAGCAAGGAACAGGTAATGATTGCAAAATATCAGCCCAATGAAGTGATTATCCGGACAGATACGAATAGAGACGGCTTTTTATTTCTTGGCGATACCTATTATCCAGGGTGGCATGCCAGGGTAGATGGTGTAAAGACAAAGATTTATCGGGCAAACTATGCCTTTCGGGCAATCTATCTTGAGGCTGGAATACACAGGGTAGAATTTGAGTATATGTCAAACAGCCTGGTAATTGGCTGCTGGGCAAGCTTAATAGCTATATTGCTCTGTATGGCGAGCGGATGGTATCTGGCTCATAACCCAAGTTCATGAAAACACTACCAATTAATGCTGGGTTTTGCGACTATTAAAAATTAACTCTTGTCATATCAATGGGTTACATATTCAGGTTTTCAAAAATTGGCTTTGTAGTGCCAAAATCTCACTAAGCCATGAA
>JACQYP010000039.1 GCA_016208205.1 Candidatus Desantisiibacteriota bacterium
TCGATTTAAGTTCTTTATACGATTTTCCTGGTTCCACCCAATCCATTTATCCCTTGCCGCTAATTGCCATGCCCCTGAACTATAGGCTAATGCTCCAATCCAACCATATTTTTCACTCCTTACTAAATATCGGATCTGTCCACCATACAATCTCTTATGACCAATATAATGATATTTATTTAGCATTATATTCCATATTCCATATTTTTCATCACGATAATTTTCTATCCTCTCAAGTGTGATGACTCCGAGTTCATTTAATTCACACTCAATGTTTTTTTGCTCATCTTCGGGACTATTATATGTCGATTTTGTCTCTATCTTTTCAGCATTGTTCATCATTCCTTTATTATAACATATCTTTCGAAAATTGTTCAGCAATATTTGTTGGACATGATAAGCTTAAAAAAAGGGATTAGGGGGATGTCTCTTCACTTCTCCTTACTTACACATTTTCATAATGAGAATTGCTGGACACTAAGTAATAATTGTTGACAGATTAAAATTCTTAGTGTATAATACGAAATAAATAAATGAATCGTAGGGGGTCTAACTAATGAAGAGAACATTTCAACCACATAATCGTCGAAGGGCAAGAAGCATTGGTTTCTTAAAAAAAATGAGCTCACCTGGCGGGAGAAAGGTACTTAAGAGGAGGAGACAAAAGGGAAGGGCTAATCTTGTCCCATAAGTAAAGAAGGAACTGGAAGAAGAAAAATCGAATAATTAAACCAAGGATGATTATACCTGATGAATCTCGGAAGCATTGATTATGGATTGCCAAAAACTCAACGACTCTTGCAACTATCAGAGTTTAATGCTGTATATTCCAGAGGAATAGCTTATCATCATAGATTTTTTGTTTTGTTTGTTTTGAAGGTAGCACCTTCGCCAGAGACAACTCTCGGGCAGACACAGGGGTCTGCCCCTACCAGACGGGTGGGAATCGTTGCAGGGAAAAAGGTCGGAGGGGCTGTTAGAAGAAATAGGGCAAAAAGGTTGTTAAGAGAAGCCTATCGATTAAACAAGAATAAGTTTATCCAGGGATTAGATATTGTGCTTGTAGCAAAAAGAATGTTACCTGATCTGACATTTCATGAGGTAGAAAAGAATCTACTTTACATCTTCAAAAAGGCAAATATCTTGAATACAGAGCACAGATAACAGATTTTGTCTGTATTCTGTGCTCTGTATTCTGTAAGCAATATCGAGTTATAGCAACATCCCTGGTAGAGAATATCCATGATAAAAAAAGGCTTTCTTTGGTTAATAAGGATTTATCGACATCTCTTCTCTCCCCTATTTCCTCCAACCTGTAGATTTTTCCCAACATGTTCTCAGTATGCTTATGATGCCATATCCAAATATGGGCCGTGGAAGGGACTCTGGAAATCTATCAGGCGAATCTTACGCTGTCATCCCTTTCACCCTGGCGGATACGATCCAATGAAATGACATAAGTCAGGTAGACGGACTGTAGGCTGTTAGGTGAGCAGGCAGTCTTCATCCTAACAGTCTAACAGCCTAAAATAGGAGCTACAATGGAAAAACGAGTAATATTAGCGATTCTCTTATCTGCTGCCATATTATTAGCATATAATATGATGTCCTACAAACAAATAAAGCATTCTCCGCAGACTTCAACACAGCAATCAGAGCAACAGATTATTCCTGTGCCCCAATCGTCTTCCTCTTCTCTTGTCCCAAAACCAACCATTGATAAGAGAACAAGGTTGAATGTATCTGAAGAAGCCTTGCGTTTTAAGACAGAGGTTATGTCTGTCCATCTCAACCCTTATGGAGAGATAGCCGGACTTCAATTATCAAAGATAACCGAGCATGATAAATCTCCGGTAGAACTTGCCCTACCGCCTGTGCACACTGAGGCTGATTATCCGCTGAGTGTTTACCTTGGCACAGAATCATTGACCCCTGAAAGCCTTTTCTGCGAGGATCAATATACCCGGGAAATCATCTATGGGGTAGAAACAATACCCGGGATAGCTATCAGCAAAAGGTATAAATTAATCCCCGGAACATACCTTATGGAAATAGAAATATCCATAAAAAACCTTTCAGATACTGTAATAAAAAATGATATGGTTATTGTCTGGGAAAGTCCCTGCAAAACAGCTGGAGAGAGTGATATAAAAAAGGCACAATTAAAGCATTCTCACCTGACCATATTAGAGCAGGATGTTCAGGTAAATGGTCATGTAGCAAAGATCAGTCATCATCAGACCGGAGCACTCCAAGGGATATTATCCTTTTTAGGACTTGTTGCCCCTGTTACGCCAACAGATAGTATTATCAAAAAGACAGATGTCTCGTGGGTAGCTCAAAGCAGTCAGTATTTCTTAAATATCCTTATCCCGGAAAAACCTGCTGAGGCAATGTTTGTTAAAACAATAGATAATAGGATGAAAATGGGAATTGCTACACCTATCGCTCTTTCACCCGGGGAAGAAAAAACTATAAAGTCAAGGGTGTATGCCGGTCCAAGAGATTATACTGTCTTAAAAAACCTTTCAGGAGAGATGACAAATCTTACCGCATTTTCCGGCTGGAACTCCCTGACCCTGATTGTCTTATGGCTGCTTCATCTGTTATACAAGATAACCCATAATTATGGTGTCTCTATCATCATTTTGACACTTATTATTAAGGTTATGCTTCATCCATTGACCAAGAAAAATTTCACAACCATGAAAGCTATGCAGAACCTTCAGCCGCATTTAACCGAGTTACGGGAAAAACATAAGCATGATGCGGAAACTCTGAACAAGGAGATGATGGATCTTTATAAAAGGCATAAGGTTAATCCTATGGGTGGCTGCCTGCCGTTGTTATTGCAAATGCCGGTATTTATCGCCCTCTTTACTACCTTGCAAAATGCTATTGAATTGAGAGGGGCAGACTTCTTAATCTGGCATGATCTGGCAACAAAAGATCCCTATTATATCCTGCCTGTATTAATGGGTGTAACCATGCTTATTCAGCAAAAGATGATGCCGTCACCGGATCCAAATCAGGCAAAGATAGGCATGTTTATGTCGATCTTCTTTGTTTTCATGTTTATGAATTTCCCGTCCGGACTGGTACTATACTGGTTGACTCAAAATATTCTGACCATCATCGAACAAATCTTGATCAAAAGAGGGATAGAAAAATAATATCACGGTTCAAAGGTTCACAGTTCTATGGTTTTTCAACCTTGAACCTTGAACCATGAACCGTGAACCAGACAACCTGAGTGGTTGCAACATAATACAATAAGGAGAACCATCATGAATATTATCGAACAACAAGGCAAAACAGTAGATAAAGCCATTGAAGAAGGATTAAAAAAACTTGGGGTTTCCAAAGAAAAGGTAAAGATTGAGGTCATTGATGAGGGGAAAAATGGGCTATTGGGACTATTTGGTGCTCGCCCGGCCATTGTTAAGCTCACACCCATTCAGGATGAGACAGGGGTAGCAACCCAGACATTAAATGAGGTCTTGAGATTGATGAATATAAAAAGTGGGGTTACTTCTCAAGAAAAGGATGGGAAACTAATCCTTGATATCGTTAGTGGTGATGCTCAGTTTCTTATTGGTAAAAATGGACAAACCCTGGATGCCTTGCAATATTTGATTAATATCATAATGAAAAAGAATTGCCGCTCTAAAAAGGATATTGTCCTTGATATTGCCCAGTATCGGACAAAAAAAGATGATAATATTGTTCAGTTAGCCGTTGAGGCTGCTTCACATGTAATCAAAACAGGAAAAGCTGTTGTGCTTGATCCCATGGGTTCACATGAGCGACAGATTATTCACATGACACTTCAAAACCACAGAAAGGTAAATACAAAAAGTATTGGGGATGGAGAAAAAAGAAAGGTTGTCATATTCCTCAAGACAGCCAGCAATGGGAGTGAAAAGGGAAGAGAGAGAAATAATTATCCGCCACGCAAAGGAAATAGGTAGCCGCTTGCAGGGGTCAGTATCCAGGGGTCGGAGATCAGTGTCTGGTCGACAGGCTGTTACGGAATGCAAAATTATTCTCCCTTGCATACAACATATGGTATGAGAAATTGGTCACATAATAGTCTATAGGGTAGATTCGAGTCTCCTGACCTGCATTCATTCGGGTCAAGAGACTCGAATCTACCCTATAATGGATTTTATCCGTATTGAGAGATTGGCTGAAAGTTAGTTCCGTAACAGCCTGGTGAATGGTAGCCTGGTAAATACCAGACTACCAATCTCCAGACGACCATTGTTACGCTGAATTGGCCCTTTTTGAACCATGCCTATTTTATCAAAATCCAACCAACAAACCATATTGATGTGTCTTACCTAAATCCTCATATGGCACATAGGCGTAATCTAATTGTAAGGCATGGAATTTATAGCCTATACCAAAGGTTATTCCTGCACCTTCATCTGCACCGGAATTGTAACCAGCCCTTATGGCTAAATTTGGAATTAGACAGTATTCTGTACCTAACAAGTGGTTAAAAATATCTGCTGTTTACACATCTTGACATCATCGTACGAGCCCAATCTTGCCGGTTCGTTTTTCATCAGCATTCTTAATAAGATAAAAGTATATACCGCTGGCAACAGGTTCACCCAATTCATTATTTCCATCCCACACATTACATTGTCGCAATATCCTGACCTGTTCACCGGCAGAGTTGTAGATAGAAATAGTGAAACGACCGGTTGGAGAGGGAGAGAATGTGCATACCTGGTTCATATTGGGATAGAATGGATTAGGATAAACCGTTACATCAGCAAGGCTATTTGCCTGCTCATACGGTATAATCGCATAGATTCCAAATTCATAGATATTTGCCCAAACCTCACATTTTGCTGTCACAGGATAGGAGTCTGCAAGCATATTCCAGCGATTTGATGCCTCATTCAGCTTGAATATTTTCAAGGTTTCAACACGGATAGCTGTGTCATCTACAATCCCATCATGATTGTCATCACCATAAGAGATACAGAGTTTCATGGCTTGCTTGGTGGAAGAGACAGGCTTGCCATCTGCCTGGTGAGTGCAAACAAGGCTTATGCAAGTATCCTGAAGTGGTGTCATATCCTTCCCACCCTTTTCATATCTTGCGTTAAAATTGGCTATGGATAATTTCCCTGCGGTTTTGGCAATTTTTGTAATCGTTACCTGACTGTCTGCAGCCAGAATATCAGGCGGTATCTTGAGCGTGATTGGGCCTTGTTTGCCGGAGATGGTGATGGTTCCGCCATTATTTGATAGGATAGCAGTGTTTATTGGGACAGAATATGGAACAGGTGCTGCTTGTAGTTGCAATATGGCTTTTAAGAACATAAGCTTCTCGGATAATGCCCGATTGCCTGCCTTATCAATGCTCTTTACCTGAACGGTTGTTGTGCCGGGAACTGATCTCAATTGAAAGGTGAATATACCATCTCTTGAGGGGGTGGTTGTGCCATACCAATTCCCATTACTGCCTCTGTTGCCGTGCCATATACTATCCAATTACGAGATGTGACTGTATAGGTAGCAGTAACAGTTGGTGTACCCGGCGGAATGGTGTCAATGGTCAGTGTGCCAATAAACGATGCCGACTGATTATAGATGTCAGTAGCAAAAATAGTCACTGTGCCCATGCCATCAACACCAGCAGAGATACTCGCACTCCCTGTCCAGCCTATGTTTTTTCCGCCTACAACAATACTCAATGCCATAGAGCTATTGCCATAGAATACCTGCCCACTAATCGTACCAATTGCCTGATTTGCAACACCGCGAACCTCAAGCATTTTGCTCACTAATTGTGGCATCTTGATGACAAAAAGCAAAGGTGGAGGGATGTCAAGCAGCTGGGATTCCGTTCGATTGCCGGCCTCGTCCACACTCACCACCCAGAGAGTAGTTGTCCTTGTTGATAGCAGTTTCGGGTCTACATTGAAAGTATAGTTTGAATTTTGTGGAGTCATTGTCCCATACAGTTCTTGCTTGCTCCGCAACCTGACAATTGCCGCATCTGTTGCTGTGCCATATACCCGCCAACCGGCCGTAGCTGTATAGGTAGCATTAATAGTCAGTGTACCAGGCGGGATGGTGTCAATGCTTATGGTACCAATAAATTCAGCCTGTTGGTTGTAGATGTCTGTAGCAAAGATTGTTACGGTTCCTATGCCAAAAACATCAGCAGGGATGCTCGCACTCCCTATCCATCCCTTTCCTTCACTACCTACAGTCATGCTCAATGGCACAGAGCCAGAGCCATACAATAGATTACCTGAGATTGTGCCAAGTATCTGGTTTGCAACACAGTAGACTGCCAGTGTCTTGCCCACCGGTGGTTGTGGCATTTTAGCAAAAAGCGTCAGTGATGGATAAATAATAATAGCTGTTGATCTTGCTTGATTGTCAGCCTTGTCCACACTCACTGCCCAGAGGGTGGTTGTTCCTGTTGGCAGCAGATTCGGGTTTGCCCTGAAGCTGAATGTCCCATTAATTGAGAGGGTGGTCGTACCATGCAGCCTTTGCTCACCCCATAACTCAACAATTGCCGCCCCTGTTGCTGTGCCATAAATAATCCAGCCACCTACTGGTGTTCTGGTGGAAGCAATACTTGGCGTCCCCGGTGAAACAGTATCAATTCGCAGCATTCTTGTAAATGTTGCCTGTTTACCAGATGTATCTTGAGCAACAATGGTCATCGTACCAATGCCGTCAACCCCAGGAGGAATATTTGTACTCCCTGCCCAATAGCAACCCATACTACCGCTTTTGTTAGCAGTTATGCTCAATGGCCATTCCACACTTCCATTGGTTACCATACCGGATTCATATTCCATCCACCCACTGATTGTCCCAATTGACTCATTTGCTGCCACACGAACACTTACAATAGTACCGGCTATTTTTGGAAAATCTATCAACAGATTAAGGTTAGGGGTTATCGTTATATCTGAAACATTACTTATAATCTTGGATCTATCTGTGGCTGAGATTGTTATATTGGTATCAGCAGTAGTTGTACCTGCTGCATTAAGCAGAGTGCTCGAGACATTCTTAAATACAAATTTACCCTCACTATCTGCCCTGACGCTGCGAACAGTCTTGCTGCCAACCATCAGATTTACAAAGCTGCCGGGTGTTGCTGTTCCTGTAATAATGTTTTTGCCGGTAAGGGTAGATGTTGCTATAGAGGTTATTTGCGGAGGTAGAATAGTTGTCCCGGAATCATCCTTCCTGACAATCTTAACACTGCCTACTTTCTTATCTGCTATTTCTTGGTTAGATCGGCCATGAACATCCTCGAAACCAACCGTAACAGTACCTATGCCCATGGCACCTGTTGGCACCATGACCGTTCCTTGCCATTTCTTTCGATCCGTTGTTGTCCATGACCCAAAAACAGCAGATATCCCTGTCTCTGACCCGTTTTCTGTAATCTTAGGAGCTAATGAGAAACTCTTGTCAGTAACATTCTCGAATAGTATAGAAACTTCAGCAAAAGATAACAATGCTGTAGGCGTTCCCTTTAGTTCCTCGCTGGCCTCGATAGTTACAGACAACTCTCCGCCTGATTTGATATAAGCCTGTGAAACAAGAAGCTTATAGGAAAGTTCAGGCAAAGCAACACTGAATGTATTCTTTTGTGTAGCAATATTTCCACAATTATCTGCTACCTGAATTTCAAGATTATGCTGTCCCTCTGCGAGCGGGGATATTGATTTATAGTAGATATCCTGTGCCGTGGCTGTTCCATAAACCTGCTTTCCATCTATCCAGAGCAAGATAGCCAGCGGATCAATCCCGCTGCCGCCGACATTATCCTCGTATTTAGCTGTAATTTCAGGGTATGTTGTAGATAAAGCAGCATCCATGGCCGGACTTAAATCAATAATCGTTGGCTTAATTGTTTCCATAAGTTTCGATTGGGAGATATCAAGGAGACCGGTATTCATCCCTATCCAGGGATTGCCATTATCCTCAAGATACACGGCTTGAACATCATCAAGGGATCGAGGAGTATCTCCAATCTTGACTTGAGTAAATGACATCCAGATGTTATTTGACTTATCAAGCTCAGATATCCCGCCTGAATGCCCTACAAATACATGACCAGTATCTGCTTTCAAGCTTAGAACAGAATTGCTGCAGAGACCATTGGATATAGTATAGGTTCTGGTAGCATTATTAGTGGTATCATATTGAATAATACCTTTATCAGGTGTTCCAATCCAAAGGTCATTTTTATCCATAAAAAGGCAGGCAGCATTTTTATTATATATCGCAGTTTGATCCTGCCAGACATCAGACAATAGATCATAACTCATCAAACCCTTGTCTGTCCCTACCCAGAGATATGGATACAACCATGCCAGCTTTGTAATCTTTTCACTAATCAACTGATTATAGGTTGTTTGAAGCGTATAAAAAGTCCATTGCTCTGACAGGGTATCATACTTAGCCAGACCGCGATCCGTGGCTACCCAGGCAAGGTTATCAGCAATCAAAATATCGTTAATATTTGGGTCAAGGGAATTATTGGTTATAAGGGCGGGAAGCCATTTCCCCGTAGAATTCCGATACCTGAACAAACCGTCCCCATAGCTGCCAAACCAGACAATATCATCATCTATCAATATACAAGAGATGGAATTACTCATTCCACCCTTTTTATTAAAAAATCCCTTCCAGGCTTGAGTCAATCTATCATATTGCCCAATTCCATAATTTGTGCCGAACCAAACCCTTTCGTCATCCCCTACAATACAGTTGATATTATTGCTTACTTTTTTTTGAGTCGCAAGCGTTGGTGCTTGAGATGCACCAGTCTGTCCATATTCTCTACGAATATCATACCATTCAACCTCTTCATATTCAACCTGTTCTATTTCTTCCTGAGTTGCCTCCCCTTCCTCTTTCTCTGCCATTACCACCTCAAAGCTTGTGGTTCCATTGCCCTTATTCCCATCTTCATCAATGGCATTCAAAACCTCAATTAAGGCACTGCCTTCATATCCGGATTTAGCCGTATAAGTGCCTTGCCATGTAAGATAGTCTGTAGTTTCTAAGCTTTGTGTAATATCTATGCCCTTTCTGTCATAATGCTGGGTAATAATTACTGTGGGAGGGCTTACTAAAGATTTATCTGAGGTAATAGTTACTGTAATCATCTCAAGAGCGCAAGCAGGGTCAGGCAAGGCTGTTATTATTAGTTGCGGACCCTCGGATTCGGATATGGGCACATCTTCTGCATCTTCAGCGATAATAAATCCTTTTGGGATACAGCCTGAAAAGCCTGAAAGACATATTAATAATACCAGCCACCATCCTTTTCGTATCATCATTTTCTCCAATTCAGGTATTTTTTCATATATACTCAATGTGGGCATAAATAGTGATGTTGCAAACCTATCTATATGCAAACCATTAATTAAGTTGACATAAAATATGCTCTAAAAAGGGATCAAGGAGTCCAGGGGTCAAGTGAAAGTAAGAGTATTAATCCGACACTTGAACCCTTGTCCCCTCGAATCCTTGAACCCTTTTTGGGTTTGTAAAGTTAATTATTGGATTCCATATACCCAAACGCACCTTTGCTCAGATACCAAATCAACGGTTGTTTTCTCCAAATCCGTATTATAACATAGATTACCCTGAGTTATTGAGGAGATACAAAAAATCTGTTGATTATTGGTATCCTCTCAAAAAAGCAGGATAAACGCTCTTCTCTCAAAGCACAAACCAGCATGGATACTGAATTTAGCTAAATTGAAATCATGTTTTACCATGAATTTTTGAGAGGATACGATTATTGTTTGTATAGGTCGAAAAAACGCAAAATGCGGAAGTAAAATTTAGCTCTTCCACGAATTAATACCTGGATTCTATGAGTTATTTGGTGATTTCTGGCAACAAATGCACCTCTCATACTGATACAATTAGCTCATTCTCCGAAACAATTGCTTAACCTAAATCGCAAGAGCCTGATCCCAAAAACTCATCTTAGCAAAGGTAAAAAAGCCGGCAGATTTGGTCGATAAACTCTTGATTTGGGCTAAAAGCTTTTGTATGGTAGTCTGACCCATTATGGTAAAAATGTCAAAATGAGAATTGCTGGTTAAGTCTGCTTAATCCGCCGGTGCATGAAATGCATCCTGCAAGTCTGATTAATCCTTGATGTTTTTGGCAAACACCAAGGGAAATAGTCTCTGCCCCTCTATATTCCCATAATAGTCCGTCCCTTTTAGCGAGGTAGATGGTTATGCTCACGATATTGTTGATGAAAAAAAAGAATCCCAGTTACTATTGCCAGAATCAAAATACTTAAAGCACCTAATAAAGTTCCCATTTTACTCTCCTTTATATTCATCAGGATGGATAAGGATGCCTATAATTAAGACTGTAATCATAATTAGTACAATTGCTAATTTGATTACTATCGCAAATTTTATAAAATCTGTCGCCACTAATGCCGCCAACAATATTTTTCCACAATCTAACAATGTTTGTGAAATAGCTTTTCTCTTACCATTATTAGAAAATATGTTCATTTTTTTATTTACCTAAATTACTTTTTAGATATTTCAGTCCACTCTTTTTTCATATTAAAAATATTCTACCAGATAATTCATCTCATGTCAATAAAAAATTTTAAAAATTTGCAGAGAAGAAGAAGTGATAGTTTATGCAGAGATTTCTTTCATTTTGGGGGGAAAGAATGGGGTCAAACCCAATACTGTCCGGCACGATTCTTGCTTGTGATTTTGGACAATTGTTGTGTCAGTCTTACAATGTCGTTAATAACCTCTTGTTAGCTATTAGCAAGTGCAATAATATTTATCTGTATTATGCTCTCTGTGGCTCTTTATTCTTCTATTTCGTATATTATACCAGTATCAGGTGTTAAAGTCAACAAGAGAATAAGATTGGGCACAAAGCAGTAGCTATGGGAGGGATGGCAGACTTCTGAAGGGGGTACCCCGAAGAAGTCTGCCATCCCTCCCATAGCTGGAAAAATAATCAGATTATGCTCTGTCCGCCCCGCTCATCACGGGGCAACGACAAGAAAGGTATTTATAGCCTCCCGCGGTGTACACCAACCCAAACATTTCCGTGGTCGGTCATTGACATATTTGTCAATCCTCTCAAGGGCTGCTTTGTCAATGGCTGCAAAAGACGATCCCTTTGGATATAAGCGACGGATTAGCCCATTGGTATTTTCGTTGGTGCCTCGTTCCCAAGAATGATAGGGATACGCAAAGAATACATCCAACCCATTTCTTTGTGCAATGGACTGATGGAAAGCAAACTCTTTTCCGTTATC
>JACQYP010000175.1 GCA_016208205.1 Candidatus Desantisiibacteriota bacterium
AATTCTGATTGCACAGGTTGGAAATTTTTGGATGAACAAATTTAGATGTGTTTGCCTTGGGTGTCTGGTGGTCCGGTTCTGAGTATAGGTATTTAGACATCCAGGCTACCAGACACCAAAATAAGGATGGAAATAAATCAATGAAAAAAGAAAAATCTGATCCCCAAAAATTTACTGAATTTCGCAGGCAAGCAGAAGAATTGATAAGTCAAGATTCTAAAAGCCAAGATATTTCAGATAAGAATACCCAGAAGCTGATTTACGAATTGCAGGTGCATCAGATTGAATTAGAGATGCAGAATGAGGAGCTTCGCCTGACTCGGGAGAAGCTGGAAGAATCCTGCGACAGGTATCTTGATCTGTATGACTTTGCTCCCCTTGGGTATGTTACCCTTGATCAAGATGGATTGATCATTGAGGCAAATCTTACCGGGGCTAATCTATTGGGTGTGGAAAGGGTCTATTTAATTAAAAAGAAATTCACTCAATTCATTGCCTATAATTCCCAGGATATATTTTATTTTCACCAGAAAAAAGTCTTTGAAACCAGGACTCACCAGACCTGCGAACTGAAACTTATAAAAAACGGCGATTCTTTTTATGCTCAATTAGAAAGCATAGCTGTGCCGGATAGCAAGGGTAGTTTTAACCAGTTTAGAATAGCTGTAACCGATATCACTGAGCGTAAAAAGGCAGAGCAAGAGTTGGAGAAATACCGTGACCACCTTAAAGAGCTGGTAGAAGTGCGTACCGAAGAATTGGAGAAAACCCATGAACAACTTTTAAGGGTTCAGCATCTTGAATCACTTGGCCTTCTTGCCGGCGGTATTGCTCATGATTTCAATAATATTCTCTTTATCATCCTGAGCAACATCCATCTGGTGAGGCTGAATGTAAAGCCTGAAGATACAATATTTGAAATGCTGACAAAGGCAGAAGAGGCACTTTTCCGGGCAACTAATCTGACAAAACAACTGCTCACCTTTTCTAAGGGTGGAATGCCGATTAAGAAAGTGGCTTCTATGACGGAGCTGATAGAAGATTCTGCTGATTTTCCCCTGAGGGGTTCCAATGTAAGCTGCGAATATTTCATTCCCTCTGACCTCTGGCCGGTTGGATGTGATAGAGATCAGGTCAGTCAGGTAATCAATAACCTGATCATCAATGCTGATCAGGCTATGCCTTCTGGAGGAACAATCAAGGTAGGAGCTGAAAACATTATTGTAGGTGAAGAAGATGTTCTTCACCTGAAAGCCGGCAGATATGTCAAGATATCCATCGAAGATCAGGGGATAGGGATCTCCCGGGAACATCTCCTGAAGATATTCGATCCCTTCTTTACCACCAAAGAGAAGGGAAGCGGCCTGGGGCTTACAACCTCCTATTCCATCATCAAAAAACATGATGGACACATTGATGTGAAATCTGAGCCGGGAAAGGGAACAACCTTTTACCTCTATCTTCCTGCTTCTGAAAAAGAGTTGCCAACCGGAAAGGAAGAGGAGGGGAAACTCATTACCGGACAGGGAAAGATTCTGTTTATGGATGATGAAGAGGGTATAAGATATAGCTGCGGCACCATACTTGAAACTATTGGATATAAGGTTGAACCGGCTAAAAACGGCAAGGAAGCGATTGAATTGTATAAAAAAGCTAAAGAATCAAACCAGCCATTTGATGCGGTTATATTAGATTTAATCATACCGGGAGGGCTGGGTGGAAAAGAGGTTGTTGAGAAGTTGCTGGAGATGGACCCTGATGTTAAAGCCATAGCCTGCAGCGGATATTCCACTGATCCGGTCATGTCCAATCCACAACAGTATGGCTTCTCAGCAGTTATGGTTAAACCATGCCATGTCGAAGAGATGAGTGTGGTCTTGCATGAGCTGATTGGGTAACCGT
This sequence comes from Candidatus Desantisiibacteriota bacterium, assembly GCA_016208205.1. Next base: position 1,903 of record JACQYP010000175.1, read on the forward strand.
TCAGCAGAATAGATGGGTTATCACCCATCCTACATCAAAACATATGCTATCAATGTAGGATGGGTGATAACCCATCTATTCTGCTACCTCTCCGCCGGCAAAGTGTAGCACAGACATTCTTGTCTGTGATTCTTTGGATGATAGTGTAGCACAGACATTCTTGTCTGTGATTCTTTGGATGATGTGGACAAATAATCTAACTCACAGACAGGAATGTCTGTGTTACACTCTCCTCCAAACATTCCATCCGTTCATAAAGCCTTTTAATCTCCTCTGCCAAAAAATCTGATCTTGATTTAGTTGAAGCGACTTCATCTGCGTTTTTTTGATAAAAAGCAGCATCAGCGAAAAGAGCGAATATCTTTGCCTGTTCTGTTTCTAACCCTTCTATTTTTGACATGAGTTCTTCCAGCTCGCGTTTTTTATTAAATGATAGTTTTTGCGGGATAGCTTTTTCTTTATGTTTTACAGGTTCTTTTGCATCTGTCTTGCTTTTTGTGATTGGGGCTTCCTGTGCTATCTTTGATGCCTGCCCAACATAAGGAGACTGGCTTAAGTAATCATCATATCCGCCGGAGTATTCATTAATCACTCCGTTACCCTCAAAACAAATCGTTGAGGTTACAACATTGTTAATAAAAGACCTGTCATGGCTGACTAAAAGAAGAGTTCCCTTGTACTCAAGCAGTAATTCTTCTAAGAGTTCCATGGTCTCAATATCGAGATCGTTTGTAGGTTCATCCATGACGAGCAGATTAAACGGGTTAGTAAAAAGACGCGCCAGAAGAAGGCGGTTTCGTTCTCCCCCGGAAAGAACCTTGATTGGCGTTCGGGCTCGGTCAGGAGAAAAAAGAAAATCCTGCAGATAGCCCATAATATGCCTTGGATTGTTGTTTATAATCACTGTTTCAGAATCACCGCAGATATTCTGGACAACTGTTTTTTCTTCATCCAATTGTTCTCGCAGTTGATCGTAATAAGCAATGGAAAGATTGGTACCAAGGACTACTTTCCCCTCTTGAGGAGGCAGCTGTCCCAAAAGTATCCGCAACAATGTTGTCTTTCCACAGCCGTTTGGGCCGAGTATTCCTATTTTGTCACCACGCAGGATCTGGGTTGTAAAATCATGTATCAGGCAATTGTCTCCGTAAGAATGGCTCAAATTTATAGCCTTGATTACCTGCCCGCCTGAAAGGACGGCTTTCTGCAGATTTACGCGAACCTGTCCGATTTGCTTGCGTTGTTGTTTCTTTTCCTCGCGCAAACGCTCCAAAGCCTTTACCCTGCCCTCATTGCGACACCGACGAGCCTTAACCCCGCGGCGTATCCATATTTCTTCCTGCGCTAATTTTTTATCAAATTTTAGCCACTCGGTTTCTTCATTATCCAATACCGCTTGTTTACGCTCCAGAAAAATCTTGTAACTGCATTGCCAATTATATATTTTCCCGCGATCAAGCTCGACAATTCTCGTTGCCAGGGAAGTCATAAACATCCGGTCATGTGTAACAAAAAATATAGTTCCAAGATAGTTCCTGAGAAATTGCTGTAGCCAGTTGATCGAATCCATATCAAGATGATTTGTCGGCTCATCCAGCAGGAGAACATCCGGCTTTAACACAAGAGCCCGTGCTAACAGTGTACGGCGCTTTTGTCCCCCGGATAATTTTTCAAAATCGTCTTCTGGATCAAGTTTCATATGCTTAATGACATCTTCAACCTGATTATTGACATTCCAGCCATCCGTATGATCCAGTTCAGATTGCAGGGTATCAAGCTGACGCATTAATTCCCGTGTATGTTCTGTTTGTAATCGGGTGGTCAAATGATGGTAATCACCTAAAAGTTTCCCGGACCTGCCCAGACCGGAAAGAACAATATCAAAAACATTTCCTTTAATATCAGTCGGAACCTCCTGCGGCAGATGAGCCACCTTAATTCCCTTTTGAAAGACAACAAGACCGCTTTGTACCTTTAACCCGCCTGATAAAACTGTCATTAAAGTAGTTTTCCCCGCACCATTACGACCAAGCAAGGCTATGCGTTCCCCTGGTTCCACCTGAAGATTTAATTTATCAAAAATAATTGGCCCGCCAAAGGCGAGTGTAATTTCCTGCAAACTGATTAATGCCATTTATTTTTACCACGCAATAGTTGAATTTGTGCCGACAGGCTGATATCTTGGCAGCCGTTCATAGCAGGGGCAGACCTCTGTGTCTGCCCGTGTGTTCTACCAAACCACCTGAACGCCTACCAATTATCTCTACTCATAACCAAATTCCTTCAGATCATTTGATGACTTACGCCAATTCTTTCTTGTTTTGACCCAGAGCTCGAGGTATACCTCTCTGCCGATCAATTCTTCAATATCCTTTCGTGCTTCAACAGCCACCTTTTTTATTCCGCCAATAAGGATTCCCTCCTGAGACTCTCTTTCAACATAGATTACCCCATGGATATAATCCTTTGGCTTTCTTTCCTTAAACTCCTCAATAACCACGGTAGTAGAATAAGGTATCTCCTCTTGATAATACTTGAATATCTTTTCCCTGATTATCTCAGCTGCAAAGAATCGTTCGGGCTTATCTGTAATCATATCCTCCGGATAAAATGGCGCGCCTTCTGGCAATGAGGTCTTTATTGATTCCAATAAACTGTCTGTCCCCTTGAGTTTCAGGGCAGAAACAGGGATTATCTCCTGAAAGATATTCATCTTAGCATAAGATTCAATCAATGGCAACAAAATATCCTTTTGAATGGTATCAATCTTATTAATAACTAAAAGCCTGGGTTTCTGACAGGATGTCATATGCTCAATAATCTTCATTTCCGTCTTCTGCGGCATAACAGGTTCAACCATAAAAACAATAACATCTGCCTCATCTAAAACACGCCAGGCACACTTGACCATGTTCTGATGAAGCTGATAATGAGGTTCTAATATCCCGGGTGTATCCAGAAATATCATCTGACAATCTTTCAGCGTCAGTATACCCATGATTCGATGTCTTGTAGTCTGTGGTTTCGGGGTAACAATAGATATCTTTTCCCCGAGAAATGCATTCAATAATGTAGATTTCCCTACATTCGGTCGTCCAATTATCCCTACATATCCTGAATAGAATTTTTCTGCCATAATTTCTCCTCTGATGATACTTATATCCACAGATTACACAGATTTTCACAGATTTAATAAATAGTAACCGCAAGCGGTTACTATACCTACAGCCTATCAGCCTTCTTTTCTGTCCTATGCTTTTTCAAGGCAACGCTTATTACCCTTGAGACACCCGGCTCTTCCATAGTAATTCCGTACAGGGTATCGGCTGATTCAATGGTTCTCGGATTATGAGTAATTAAAAGAAATTGCGATCGTTTGGAATTCTCCATTATAAACCTGTTTAATCTTAAAACATTTGGTTCGTCCAATGCCGCATCAACCTCATCCAGAATAGAAAATGGGCTTGGTCTAAACTCAAATATTGCAAACAACAGACAGATAGCTGACAGAGAGCGTTCTCCGCCTGAGAGGAGGGTAATGCTGGATAATCTCTTACCCGGTGGTTGAGCAACTACATCAATCCCTATCTCATCAAGGCTATCTTTGTCAATTGACCCTATCTGTCTCAACTCCCCATATCCACCATCAAATAACTGGTTGAAGAGATTGGAAAAATTTTTATTAATTATCTCAAATGCCTCCTTAAACATGGAACATGTTGTTGTATCAATCTGCTGGATAAGATTATTCAGGTCTCCTTTGGCTGTTTGCATATCATTTTGTTGCTCTACAAGAAAATCATGCCGTTTTTTCTGGCTCTCGTATTCCTCCGGTGCAGTCAGATTTACTGTCCCAAGAGACTCAAGCGTTGTCTTTTTGCGATTAATACTTTCCAATAAACCCTTTTTTGCCTCCTGCGACAAGGAAAGGGTATCCAGTTTAATCTGATCAGGTTCTTGCTTATATTCAGAGATAAGACGAGACATGATCCCATCCATTTGTAATTTAATCTGCTGTTTATTCATGTCTGTTTTGTGCATTTTATCCCTTAGTTGTTCCACACAATCCCTTTTTTGTTTAATTGCCGCCTCTTTTGTCTTTATCTCCTGCTCTTTTATCTGACATAATTCCAATAATTTCTTCAGATTAGACTGCTTTGCATCACGCTGGGCAGAGAGGGCTGTCAGCTTGTATTTATCATCCTCGCTGCTTGTACTACTTGCACCCTGTTCCTCTTTCAGACGAATAGATTCTGCCTGGAGACGGACTATCTTGCCCTCTAAATCATGTATAGAATCCTTGAGCCTTTTTATCTGAATTTTTAGTCCTTGCTCAGCTTGAGATTTTTGAGCAAAGGAAACCCTTATATCTGCAACCTCTTTTTGGATAGAATCAAGCCCAATATTCATCTGCCCAAGCTCTTGAGAGACTTGAGCTATTGTTTCCCGTTGCTGCGAGTCCAGCCTTGAAAGCAACAGCTCTTTTTCGCTTAAAACAAGGACAGTTTGATTTTTTTCATCCTTTTCTTTTTCTATGGTTAATCGCTCATCCTCAATGGTTGAGAGCATTTTTATAACTGAAGACTCCTCCTTATCCAGCGAATCTATCTGCTTTTTCAGGTTAGAGACAGCAATCTCCATGGAATATATCTCTACATTGGCTTTATTTATCCAATTAGTTAAAGAGGATAGTTTCCTGTCCGCTTCTGTCTTAAGCTCATGGAGATGACTTAATTCCGTGAGCAGTTCCTGCGACTTTTCCTCAAGCCGCGAGATCTCACCCTTACGGCTGATAATCTCTACCCCTCCTGTTTTAGGGCTTCCACCACGGATCATAGCCGGTGTAACAAGCTGTCCATTAAGGGTTACAGCAACAGACACATCCTCATGTTTTTCGATTATTCTTATTGCTGTTTCAAGGTTATCTACAACAAGTGTTCCCCCTAATAAATAATCAATGGCACTCTTGTACGAAGCATCAACCGTAATAAGCTCTGCCAACCAGCCAATTGCCCCATCCTCAATCTCGAATTTCGAGGTAGAGGCAGGGCTTGTCCCTGCCCTTTTTGAATCACGGAGATGATGAGATAGCAGAAGGTTAACCCTTTCTGCCTTTTTGGACAAGAGATAGGATACAACGCCCTTAGCCTCAATTGAGCCATCAACCACTACTGCCTGAAGGCATTCTCCAAGGCTGACCTCAACTGCCTTTTCATAACCCTCTGGGATATTAATCAAGCTTGAGATAAGACCATGAACGCCGTTTAATTTGGCGGTACAGACAGCCTTAACACCGTCAGAGTATCCCTCAAATGATTACTGAAGTTTTTTTAATGTCTGCAATCTGCCTGAAAGGGTATTCTGCTCCTTACTTACCCTTATTATTGACGCCTCTAATTCTTTTAATTCTTGAGCTGCTTGAGTCTTTTCCTTTTGTTTCTTCTCAAACTCCTGCTTTAATTCTAAAACCTTTGTAATTTATTCAGATTTTCAATAATCTCTGTTTTCAGAAAGTCAAGGTGTTTAGACTTTTTTTCGCGTTCCTGACGATGGCTATTCAGAATACCCTCTTTTTTATTTAATTGCATTCTTATTTCTTTTAATTCCTTCCCTATTATCTCCTCTTTGCCTTCTTCAGACAGCATCTCTTCATGTAATTGCTGTTTCTTTGTTTGATTCTCATTGATTTGAACAGAAATATTCTCTAATTGTGAGGATATGAAGCTTTCCCTTTCCTGCCTGCGAAGCTGCTGACTTGTTACCTCTTTAATCTGAAGCTCTTCTCTGTGGAGCAAGCTCTCTAATGCAAGAAACTGTTGCCCGACCTGCTTGAGGTTTTCCTTTTCAACATCTAATTCCCCTTCAGTATCAGTTAAACCCTTATGATTAGACTCCAATTCGCAAGAAAGAGAATCATACTCTTGAATATAGGTTTCATATGCACTCATCAAAGCAAAGAATTCATCTATCAGAAGGGTAAGCTCCTGAGATTCTATTTGATTTTTCAACTGTAGATAGCGATTGGCTTTATTTGCCTGTTTTTTCAGTGATTCTACCTGTTTATTAATCTCATAAAGCAAGTCATTCATTCGCACTAAGTTTTGCTCTGTATTTTCAAGCTTTCCTATTGCTTCCTGCTTTCGTACCTTATACTTGCTGATACCTGCGGCTTCCTCAAACAGCAGCCTCCGGGTTACAGGTTTACCGGTAAGGATAAAATCAACCTTATTTTGTTCCATCAAGGAATATGACTGTTTGCCAATACCTGTATCAAGGAACAGCTCAACAATATCCTTGAGACGGCATAAGGATTTATTAATATAATACTCACATTCACCTGAACGAAAAAGCCGTCGGGTAATGGTTATCTCTGAAAAGTCCAGTGGAAGCAACCTGCTGCTATTATCAAACTCAATGATTACCTCAGCCATTCCAAGGGCTTTCCTGTTCTGTGAACCATTAAAAATAACATCAGTCATGGAATTACACCTGAGCACAGACGGTGATTGTTCACCAAGAACCCATTTCAATGCCTCAGAGATATTACTCTTCCCGCATCCATTGGGTCCCACAATAGCAGTAATCCCCTTCTGAAACTCAAACTCTATTTTTTCTGCAAAGGACTTAAATCCAAGGATTGTTATTTTTTTAAGGAACATGTTTGCAACCTGCCTTTTGCGGCTTGAAATATGGAGTGCGAAAGCTTACTTGCTTTCGCTTTTCCGTTCGATTAGCCAAGAGCGGTAGCAAGTAAGCTGCCGCACTCCATATAAATTCCGTAGCCGCAAGTAGTCTGTAGGATGGGTGCTAACCCATCTATCCTATTATTAAGCACGATAAGTAGTGGATGCTGAGAAACAGGAGGGATAGATGGGTTTCACCCATCCTACAACCTCTTACTTCTCCCTTCCCGCTTCCAATATCTTCGACACGGTTTGAACATCCTTGTCTCCCCTGCCTGAAAGGCAAACAACGATAATCTTATCCTTATCCATGGTTGGAGCGAGCTTAGCAGCATAGGCAATGGCATGAGCAGATTCAAGGGCAGGAATTATACCTTCGGTCAGGGCTAAAAGTTGAAAGCTGTCTAAGGCTTCTGTATCTGTTATTGAGACATATTCTGCCCTGCCTGTATCCTTATAAAAGCTGTGTTCAGGACCAACACCCGGATAATCAAGACCTGCTGAGACAGAATGGGTTGGTATTATCTGACCATTTTCATCCTGAAGCACATAGGAGAGGCTGCCGTGCAAGGCACCAACATTTCCAGAGCCAAGGGAAGCAGAATGTCTTCCGGTCTCTATCCCTTCACCGCCTGCCTCTACCCCTATAAACTTCACATCACTTTCATTGTAAAATGGATAAAAAAGCCCCATGGAATTGCTTCCGCCGCCAACACAAGCAACAAGACAATCCGGAAGCCTGTGCTCAAGCTCTATTATCTGACTCTTTGCTTCCTGACCGATTACTGATTGAAAATCACGCACCATCATTGGGTATGGGTGTGGTCCAACCACAGAGCCAATAATGTAATGGGTTGTGCGCACATTTGTTACCCAATCACGAAGTGCCTCATTGATTGCATCCTTCAGGGTTTTACTACCTGAATCAACCGGAATGACCTTTGCCCCAAGGAGCTTCATTCTGAAGACATTTAACGCCTGCCGTTCAATATCCTCACATCCCATGTAAACCTCACACTCCAAACCAAACATAGCCGCAGCCGTTGCTGTTGCTACCCCATGCTGTCCTGCCCCTGTTTCAGCTATCACCCGCGGCTTTCCC
>JACQYP010000176.1 GCA_016208205.1 Candidatus Desantisiibacteriota bacterium
CCCGCCGGCAGCCCAGTTCTGGTAATTAATAGCAGCCTTATTGTTTAATGTTTGCATGTAGGTCAACTCTGTTCCCTGCAAATTGCCCATACCGGCAGGGTTCCAATAGCATGAATGAATATCATCAGCTACAGCAACAAATGCCCCACCCATAGATAAGGGTCTTGCTCCAAGACAAGCCTCTGTTGTTCCATTACAACCAAACACCATCAAGATGAGTGCCAGATGTGTTACCGCACCATATTCTATCAATCTTTTCATCGATTACCTCGAAATTATTTCAAGCTGATTATCTGCTATCAGCAAGACCGATTACCGATAACTGGTTACCGATTACACTTCTCAGACCTTCTCCGGCCACAACATTTCATACACCAGAGCAATCACCAGCCCAATAAACAAGCTATTTATTAATCCGGCAACTACCCACAACACTGTCATTTCACCTGGTATAAGCATAAAATTTTTCACTGTTCCAGGGAATTCACCAATTGCCCAGATAATAAAGCCAAAAAATATACCCTTAATAACCCTTTTGCCTGGCAGGCTATCGTGAAGGATAGCAAAAAGGCATCCAAAAAGAATACCAATCAGGATATCAACCAGCCACATTCTTGATCCCCAATAGGTAGCTGGCTTAAACAGCTTCCACAGCTGGGAAAAAGCGTGTGGCAATTCAGCTTTTATAGCAACATAGACCCGTTCAAAGGACTTCCATTCAAGGACACTAACCCCAATCTTTAACCCCCCGGCAATAAATCCAGCAATAAAACCCCTCAGGAATCTCATTTGCACCTCACATAAAGTAAGTTGTCAGGGGTCAGACAAAACCAGAAGATTGTCCACCGTCCATTGACTGTAAACTAAACATGTCTTGTTCTTTCTTGCTTTAGCTGACCCCTGATCCCTGACAACTGACCACTCACTTAAACATCGTCTGTGCCAATTTCCACCAATCCTGTCCCACGGTTTTCAGGGTTGATGTTGCTGCTTCAAGTGGTGCAGAGGTTATCTCATTACCAACAAGGCAGGACATCTGACCAAATTTAGCCTCATGAATTAATTCAACTGCTTTTACCCCAACGCGAGTCCCCAGCATTCGGTCAAAAAGGGTAGGGGCACCACCCCGCTGGATATGGCCAATCACAGCCATTCTTGTCTCAATCCCTGTTTTTTCCTCGATAATCTTTGCTATATATTCTCCAATACCTTTTTCCTTCAGGATGATATGACCAAAGGCATCAACCTCTTGTTCCCCTTCTAATTCTGAAAATTTAGTGCCCTCTGAAACCACTACTATTCCATAATTTTTTCGTTGCTTAACTACCTTTAAGTGTTCACACATCTTTTCAATATCCGGCTCAATCTCAGGGAGTAGAATCCAGTCTGCACCGCCGGCAATTCCTGTAAAAAGGGCAACCCAACCTGCATGTCTGCCCATAACCTCCAGAACCATTATCCGTCGATGGGATCTGCCTGTATCCCTCAACCTTTCTAAGGCATCAACCGCAACGGTTACGGATGTATCAAAGCCAAAGGTATAGTCTGTACAAGAAAGGTCATTATCCATGGTTTTGGGTACGCCGACGACATTTGTTCCATATTGTTTATAAAGCTTACTGGCAACACCCAGCGTATCCTCTCCGCCAATAGCAATCAAGGCATCAAATTTTTTCATATTCTCCAGAACCCTCTTAACATCATCTTCAGCCTTCTTAAACGGATTGGTTCTGGATGTCCCAATGATAGTCCCACCCTTACCAACTATTTCTTCTACATCATTAAGGGACAATTGCCTCATGTCCCCATGTATCATTCCCTTCCAGCCTTCCATTACCCCAAAGAGCTCATCACCATAATCCATGGCTTTCATAAAAGCCCCTCTAATAGCCGGATTTAATCCCGGACAATCACCACCACCGGTTAATATTCCAATCCTCATATCTTGCGAACCTCCCTTGATGTAGTTGGTGTTATGAATCGTTAAGCCAAGATAGAATCTTAGGCTACTTAAAGTAAGTATATCAAATGCAAGCAAAAATGTCAAGCATTTTCCTGTCTTTTTCCAGCAATTTTCATTTTAACATTTTTTACCGTAGACTAAGCATAAGAGGAAATATAATCTTTTCCCTCACACAAAGCTGGTTTTGGGCAGGGGCAAGGGGGTAGCACCCCTGGCACCTTGACCCCTACATGAGATTTCTCGGGTAGAGGGTGCGTTTTATGCACCAAATATGGATACGGTGCGTATAACGCACCCTACGCTGCTGATTCGATTACACTTGATGTTTTTGACAAACACCAGGTATTTTCATATCTCCTCTGCGTCTTTGCGCCTCTGCGGTTTATAATGACAATTGCCGATACAGCTACCTGAATATTCGATATAAGCAACTGATGAGTTTTTCATCTATTGATATCCAATCAAAGCGGGAACTTGATTCTCAGAAAAAAAGTTACTTTTTTCGAAAAAATTATTGGTAAGGTAAA
>JACQYP010000160.1 GCA_016208205.1 Candidatus Desantisiibacteriota bacterium
GTAAGGTAAAATTTTTGAAAATTTTACCTTACCAATAATTTTTTCGAAAAAAGTAACTTTTTTTCTGAGAATCAAGTTCCCGCTTTGATTGGATATCAATAGATGAAAAACTCATCAGTTGCTTATATCGAATATTCAGACAAATAGGCAATTCTCATTATGACAAGCTTGTATAAATACCTTCGTGTCTTTGTGGTGAACTATTATGTCCATTATTTATTCAAAATCCGCCAGAGGCTGGTTCTTGAGATACCTAATACGCTTGCGGCTTTTGATTTGTTGTGACCTGTCAACTCAAGCACCTTCTCTGTATAATCCTTATTAATCTCATCTATTGTCCTGACCCTGTTGGGGTCTATTGTTTCAATAGCAAAAAGATTTATGCTTTGCGGAAGGTTTTCTGGTCTGATAAGAAGGTTGACAGGCTGGAAGCTTGTCCTGCCGGGAGACTGTCCTACCAAGATTACTGCTCTTTCTATCATATTTTCTAATTCCCTGACATTTCCAGGAAATTTATATGACGAAAGGATATTCATAGCCTCCTTGCTGAATCCATCAATCCTTTTGTTAGCCTTTGCTGAATGCTTTTTAAGAAAATGCCTGGCAAGTAAAGGGATGTCTTCTTTTCTTTCACGGAGCGGGGGGATGTGAATGTCCATAACATTGAGCCGATAATATAGATCTGTTCGGAAAGTATTGTTTTGGACGAGTGTTGTTATGTTCTGATTAGTAGCGGCGATGAATCTGACATCAACCTTTCTTGGTTTTGTTCCGCCAAGCCTGAAAAATTCTCTATCCTCTATGACCTTCAATAATTTAGCCTGAAGGGCAGGTGACATCTCAGCGATTTCATCTAAAAATAATGTCCCATTATCGGCAATTTCAATCAACCCTCCTTTAGAGGCAACCGCACCGGTAAATGCACCCTTTTCGTAGCCAAACAGCTCGCTTGCCAACAATTCTTCTGTAAAGGTAGCACAGTTTAAGGCTAAAAAAACACCATCTGCTCGCTGTCCTGTATCATGGATAAGCTTTGCCACCAATCCCTTACCTACCCCGCTTTCACCGGTTATCAAGACATTACAATCAGACTCTTTCAGCCCGGAGATGATATTTATTACCCTTTCCATCATCTTGCTTCTGGCAATAAATGGTTGGTTTTTATTTATGCTGAGCAAGGCTTTAAGGGCAATATTTTCCTTCTCTAACCGAGCCTTCTCCTGAATCTTTTTCACCTTCAAATTTAATTCTTCAAGGTTAAAGGGCTTGGTGATATAGTCAGTAGCTCCCTTTTTCATGGCATCTACAGCAGATTCTACACTGGCAAAACCAGTGATTATTATTACCTCAACATAAGGATATTTTTCCTTGACTCTGGCCAGCAGTTCCAATCCATTTAATCCAGGCATCTTTATATCGGCAATAAGAAGGTCATACTCATTGCTTTCAAGCCTGGTCCATGCCTCAAGCCCACTGTTTACACCACTAACCATATAGCTTTCCTTTTCAAGTGAAAGCTTAAGGTGTTTCAAAGTTATCTCTTCATCCTCAGCTATTAATATTCTGAACATATCTCTCCTTTCTGGTTGTCAGGTTCACGGTTAAACTTAGAACATGGAACCTTGAACTTGACTAATTACTTGTGTAGAATGACCGTAAATGTCGTACCTCTGTCCGGCATACTCTCTACCTCTATTCTTCCATGATGTCTTTTGATAATATTATAAACAATTGCCAGCCCCAAACCGGTTCCTTTTTCCTTTGTGGTAAAAAACGGGTCAAAAATCCTGTGGATATTCTCAGGCAAAATTCCTTTCCCTGTATCCGAAACCTTAATTTGGACATCCTCCTTGTCAGTATCAATCTCTACATTCAGCAAGCCCTTATTGTTGTCCATAGACTCGATGGCATTGCTGAAGAGGTTAATAAATACCTGCTGCAGAAGATGCCTATCAGCAAGCACCTCCAGTGATTGAGGAGAGTTAAGATTGATTGTAGGGGCAGTCCCCCGTGTCTGCCCTAATACTTGCTGTATCAATTCCACGATATCAATCGTTTTTAATTCAGGGGACATTTCTCTTGCAAATTCAAGGAGATCATGGACGATTCTTTTTACCCTGATAACCTGAGAAGAGATATCCTCAACAGATTCCTTAACTATCTGGGGATAATCCCAGGCTATCTCTTTTGACAGGGTTTGTGAGGCAAGATAGATGTTATTCAATGGGTTATTAAGCTCATGAGCAACCCCTGAGGCAAGGGTACCTATGGATGCGAGCTTCCTGTTTTGAAGTAATTCCTCATTCTTTTTGTCAATCTCTTTTTCTCTTGCCAAAAGGTCTTTTTCCATCTTATTAAATGCCTTAATCAGGATCCCTACCTCGTCCTGCTTTTCAGGAATTGATAAGGAGGGGAATTCGCCCTTACCTGTGCCAGAGGTGCTACCTCTTTTTCCCACAGCTTCGGTTAACGCCTTTAGACGGCTTACCACGCTGTGGGTTATGACTAACAGGAGCACAAAGCCCAGACCAAAAAAGAGGGGAAAGAATACCAATGTCGCAAACCCTGTGGAGCGGATAACGCCCTCTACCTTTGCCCTGGCTGATTTATCCAGTTCATTAGTAAGATTCAATACCTCTTCGCCATTTTTTCGTAAGGTATTGATTTCTATATCCAATTCCTTAAGGGTTTTAATTATGGAAGCATTTCTCTTAATCGAAAATATTCTTTCTAAAAGCTCTGCATTGACCATAGGTCTTTCTAAAAAGGTGGATTCAATAATGGGAAAGAAAGCAACATGCTCATTGGAAGATGCCTTGAGTTGAGCAAAGCCTTTTTGAAAGTCTATGGCAAGGCTTTCAATATGATTAAACCCCTGGCTATATTCAGCAATCTTTTTGTCTAAGGTAACACAGACATTCCTGTCTGTGCGCAAGAATTGAAGTTTTCTATGCTCATCAAAGGATGTCCCTTTCTTAAGAATGATTTTCAGCTCTTTTAGATAAGTATGGACGAATCTTCTTTCTTTAGCATCTCCGTAAAGGAAGAAGTTTTTTTCATGTCTCCTGAGCAGTAATGATTTGCTTCGAATAGTATCAGACAACTCCAGATACCGAATCTCCCTCCTGCTTTCTATGAAACCGAGATAGGTAGAGATAACAAAACCACCTATAATGGCTGATGCTATAAAAAAACTAAGGATTATCTTTTTTTCTAACGGCATATAATTTTACCACTGTATCAGAAATCCAATATTTAACACAGAGTTCACAGAGATGACAGAGGAACACAGAGCTTAAACTTCCATTTATCCTGCGTCTAATGCAGAGAGCTACATTAAAATTGATTAAAATTCCCAATCTCTGTGTCCTCTGTGTTAAAAATCATTTATAGTATCCGCAGAAATGCCTTTTCTGCTGCCCTTATGGTTTGCTCAATATCCTTAAGGGTATGGGCTAATCCTATAAACCATGCTTCAAGCCGTGATGGGGGTAAATAGATTGCATTATCCAGCATGGAATTAAAGAATAAAGCATATTTTTGGCTATCAGATTGTTGAGCTGTGGAATAGTTTGTTACAGATGTATTTGTAAAAAATACAGAAAACATGGAGCAGGTACGATTAATGATAATAGCAACGCCTGCCTTTTTTGCTGCTTCTTGTATCCCATTTGCAAGTTTTGCAGCATGTGTATTCAGGAAATCATATACCCCAAAAGCACTTAAAGCCTTAAGGGTAACTATCCCTGCCTGTACTGCAACCGGGTTACCGGAAAGCGTTCCTGCCTGATATACCCCTCCAATCGGAGAGATATATTCCATAATCTCTCTTTTTCCACCATATGCCCCTATCGGAAAACCGCCGCCAATTATCTTGCCCAGACAAGTAATATCAGGAATAACCCCGTAAACCTGTTGTGCCCCACCATAAGAAAGCCTGAATCCGGTGATCACCTCATCAAATATAAGCAGGCTATTATATTGTGTAGTTATTTTTCGCAATTCTTCCAAAAACCCTTCCTGGGGCAGGACCACACCCATATTGCCGCAAACAGGCTCAACAATTATAGCCGCAACATCCGTATCCATTACCTGTTTCACAGCCTCAAAATCATTGTATGGGACAACTGTCGTATATCTGGCTATATCTGCCGGTATCCCCAGACTATCCGGTGTGCCAAATGTAGCAGCACCAGAGCCGGCTTTAATCAACATGCTGTCTGCATGTCCATGATAACATCCCTCAAACTTGATTATTCGATTTCTTTTAGTATATCCCCTGGCGAGCCTGATAGCACTCATGACTGCCTCAGTACCGGAGCTGACCAATCTTACCTGCTCTATGCCTGGAACAGCATCTACAATGGCTTCAGCTAATTCTACCTCTAATGCTGTTGCTGCTCCAAAGCTTGTACCGTTTTCTATGGCATTTTTTACAACACTAATCACGCCGGATTCTGCGTGACCAAGAATAATTGCACCCCAAGAACAGATATAGTCAATATACGAATTTCTGTCTACATCGAATATTTTTGAACCCTTGCCTCGTTCAATAAACCTGGGGATACCACCCACAGCCTTAAAGGCACGAACAGGGCTGTTGACCCCGCCAGGGATATATTTTTTTGCTTTTTCAAATAAGATCATGGATTCTTGGATATTCATTGTAAGATCCTCCTTATTGTAATTGTTTACGGTGAACAGTTATCGGTTTACGGCTACGAAATTTATTTGGAGTGCGGTAGCTTACTTGCTACCGCTTTAGCTAAACAGTAACTGTTCAGGTATTTTGCCACAAAGACACTAAGATTATAGGATTTGTGTTCTTGGTAGCTGAGTAGTTATTTTAAATGAAAGTAAAAGCGAAAGCAAGTAAGCTTTCGCACTCCATATTTCAAGCCGCAAGCGGTTACTATTTACGGCTCTCCTCAGATTAGTGGGAAAATTATGTTAAACCTCCATGTTCAACCAAAACCTGAAGACGGAAATTATCAAATACATGATAGCCACATGCTCGGTGAAGAATATTCCGAATTGCTCTATTGATACCTTCAACAAAA
>JACQYP010000161.1 GCA_016208205.1 Candidatus Desantisiibacteriota bacterium
ACCCAGGATTTTCTTGATCTTCAGGTCTGGTTTAATATTGCCTGGTTTGACCCGCAATTTCAGGGAAGGGATTCATTCTTAGTAAATCTTATCAAAAAACAAAGGGGTTTTTCTGAAGAGGACAAGCAATGCCTCATAAACAAACAAAGAGAGGTTATTTCATGGATCTTGCCTGAATATAAAAGAATGCAGGACAAGGGACAGATTGAGGTCTCTGTAACCCCATACTATCACCCCATACTTCCCTTGTTATGCAATACAGAATTAGCCAGACAGTCAGACCATGGTGTTACCTTGCCAACAAAAAGATTTTCTGCACCTGAGGATGCGAGGATGCAGATAAAAAAGGCAGTAGATTGCTATCAACATTATCTTGGCTGCAATCCCAGAGGGATGTGGCCATCAGAAGGGAGTGTGTGCAACGATATTATCCCTCTGGTAGCTGATAATGGCATCAACTGGCTGGCAACAGATGAATGGATTCTGTATCATACGCTCGGCATGGACAGGTATAGTGCCCACCTGCTGTATAAGCCATATAATCTCAACATAAAAGGACAACAGGTAAGCGTAATCTTCCGGGATAGAGCACTCTCAGATACTATTGGCTTTACCTATGGAAAATGGAATACCTATGATGCGGTCTCTGATTTTATCACCAGACTCCATCATATCCGTGACATGTTGCCAAAAAAAAGAAATCATCTTGTCTGTATTGCCATGGATGGAGAGAATGCGTGGGAATATTACTCAAAGGATGGCTGGGAATTCTTAGAATATCTCTACACCTGCCTTTCAAATGATAAAACAATAAGGTGTGTTACTATAAGCGAATATCTTAAAGAAAATCCTCCGCAGGAAATACTGAATGATATTCATCCCGGTTCATGGATAGATTCTAACTTCCGAATCTGGATAGGCGATCAGGAAGAAAACATGGCCTGGGATTATTTGTATGAGGCGAGGGAGGCTCTGGTAAAGTTTGAAAAGGAACATGGTCCATCAGATAAGACTCAAACTGCATGGGAATATATTTATATTGCTGAGGGCTCGGATTGGTTCTGGTGGTATGGAGATAAACACTATTCTCCAAACGCAAATATTTTTGATTCCCTGTTCAGGGGATATCTGGAAGGGGTATATAATATCCTTGGGTTAAGCATTCCGGAAGGGATCAAGAAGCCGATAAAAAGGTAATCGTTTACGGTTGTCGGTTCACGGTTCAGAGGTTCAAGGTTGATAGCTTGCTCTCTGAACTGTGAACCGACAACCGTAAACCGTTCCAGTAGGAGAAACAGATGCTTTGTTGCGAGCGATGTATAAAATACAATAATTGTGTAAAAAAATGGATGCTTGGTGAAAGGGAATTATCCCAGACTTGTTGTTTCGAATGTTCTGATTTCCCCGGGTGTTTTGAGGATAATATGAAAAAGCGATGGGAAACAATCCATAAGGTAGAAAGCGAGGTAATGGTTGACAGGGATGATGTTCGTAGTAATCTGCTTTAGCTAAGTGCATTCAGACTGAGCAACCGCTTTCTACATAGAAGGTTCAATTTGAAGAAAATTCTTGTATTAACCGTATTAGCCGGCATGGGACATGTTCGTGCAGCTGAGGCTGTTTGTGAGGGGATACGGCGTGTTTCACCGGAATCTATGGTTTGGTTAAAAGATCCCCTTGAAAAAGAGCCGAAAAAGCAACGCTTTATAAATGATTTTTATGTCTTTATGGCCAGACATATACCGCATCTCTGGGGATATTTTTACAATAGCCACTTGATTTCAGGTGCTTATTCTCCGATAAGATGGTATATTACCAAAAGATATGCAGCCTTGATTGCACAAAACATTAGAAAATTTCAACCAGAGATAATCGTTTCTACCCATCCATTTCTTGCTGCTGCGGTAGGGGTTTTAAAATCTATAGGCACAAAAGTTCTGGAGAAACATGCTGAACCCTTATCCCCTCCCTCATCTATAATGGGAGGCGAGGAGGAATACATCTCTCTTGTCTCTGTGGCTACAGATTTTCATGTCCATCCGTTTGGGGTAAATAAGCAGGTAGATACCTTTGTGGTGCCGTGTAAAGAGATGGCTATGTATCTCAAGGGGCAGGGTGTTCCTTCTGAAAGAATAGTTATTGAGGGTATTCCTATTAGCCTCAAGTTTTCTGTTCCAATAGACACAGATGCAGCGAAGAAACAGCTTGGGTTTGATAGAAATAAGCCGATTGTCCTGATACTTTCCGGCGGGTTTGGGATAGGGCCGGTGCTTGATTTGTTGGAGGCATTTAGAGGTGTCAGAGGAAATTTTCAGTTGGCAACAATCATTGGCAAGGATGAGAAATTAAGAGAAAAGGCAACAGCGATTACTCGAGATTTCAATTATCCAGTCAAGATTTTTGGTTTTGTAAATAATATGGAAGAGTTTATGTCTGCAGCAGCTGTAGTAATTACCAAGCCAGGCGGCATGTCTGTGTCAGAGGCATTAGTGAAAAGGGTACCCCTTTGCCTGATGCAAGCCATAAAGGGACAGGAAGAATGGAATGCCAGGGTATTGGTTAATGCCGGTGTTGCCGTATATCCAAAACATATAAAGGATATTCCAGCGGCTGTTTGTGAACTTTTAACGGATGAAGCAAAATACTCATTTATGAAAGAAGCGGCAGAGAAGATGGGAAAGAGGAATTGTACGGAGAATATTGCGAAACTAATAATAGGTCAGCAAACAACCGCATAAATGCGGTTATTACAAAGGAGCGAAATAGCATGATACAAAAAGCAATCGGATTAACAATTGCTGCATTTCTTTTATTTGCCACCAATCTTTATGCCCAGAATGAGGGAGCACCTCTGGCGGTAGAGGTTATCTCTGCAATAAACATTGTTGGCAATGAAACAATCTCTTCAGGTACAATCATGGGTGTTCTGAGTATTAAGCCGGGTGATAAGCTTGATAAAAAAAAGGTAGATGCAGATATTCACTCTATTTATAAGCTTGGCTTTTTTGAGGATGTGTCTGCCTCTACCAGGGCAGCAGATGGGAAGACTACCCTTGTTTTTTCAGTTAAGGAACGACAAAAGGTTGTTTCTATAAATATTGTCGGCAGCAAGGAGCCAGGACATGAGGAGTTGAAAAAGGTAATAACCCTGAAGGAAAATGCTCCGTACCAGCCCTATCAGGTTAAGGAATCTATTCAAAAGATGCTGGAATATTGTCAGGAAAAGGGGTATTGTTTTGCAGAGATAACAAGTGAGATAAAGCAAAGCACAGGACAAGGCAAGGAGAAGGATAAGGCTGAACCCTCTCAAAAGGGCGTGGATGTTATCTTTCACCTTGATTCCAAGCAATTGGTCAAGGTAAAAGAAATAGTCTTTTCAAATAGCACCATACCGACAAGAACCCTGAAGAGACAGATAAAGACCGTTAAGGGTGGGGGTTACAATAAGGCAGAGCTGGATATTGACCTGCAGCGGCTTGCTTATTATTATAAATCAAAGGGCTATATGCAAGCAAATATCACCCTTGGAGATGTTGTTTATAATGTCGAAAAAGGTGACAAAAAGGGTGTAGCAATTACGATCAATATCTCTGAAGGCGATCAATTTAAGATAACAGGGATAGAGATTGTTGGAAATAAGCTTATCCCTGAGGCTGAACTAAGGATAAAGATGAAGACCGAAGAAAATAGCCTGTATAATATTACCAATCTTGGACAAGACATACAGATGATTAATAATTTGTACAATGAAAAGGGATATGTCTCGTCTCAGGTCACTCCGGAAGAGGATACAGATATAGAAAAAAAGACTGTGTTTATTACCTTTAAGATACATGAGGGTAACCAGGCATATATAGAAAAAATCCTTATTTGCGGCAACACAAAGACTAAGGAGAATGTTATCCGTCGAGAGCTTTTGATTAAGGATGGCTCTTTATTTGATGGGCAGAATGTTCGGCTAAGCAGACAGCGACTCATTAATCTCGGGTATTTTGATGAGGTAAATTTTAATATCAAGCCAGGGACAGAGGAAAGCAAAAAGATACTATCTATAGATATTAAAGAAGGAAAAACAGGGACATTTCTTTTCTCTGCAGGTTATGGCTCTCAACCGGGTGGCTTTGGCTCAATTGAATGTGCCTTAAATAATCTCAAAGGTAAGGGATATGCTATGAATATAAAGGGTGAACTGGGAGAGAATATTACTAACTATGAGTTCGGGTTTACCAATCCATGGTTCAGGGACAGGCAGCCAAAGACACTGCTCGGTATTGAGTCGTGGCATAGCAGAGATAAATATACTGATTATGATAGCGTAAGAAGGGGTGGAGCAATAAGGGCTAGCCGTGATACATCAAAACACAACAGCTTGAGTTTTAAGTATAAATATGAAGAGGTTTCTATGAGGGATGGGTCTGCTAATGTTTCTGCATCTATTCAGGATTGGAGTAACAAATGGGGACAAGATTTTGTTAAGACCTCCGGCTTAAACCTCAGGTTTGTGCGAAATACCAAGACAGGGGATGATATATTCAATCCTGAATCAGGTTGTTTTTGGGATATCTCCCAGGATCTGGTTGGCGGTATGCTGGGTGGAGATGTTGACTATTACAAACAGGCAGTAGATACAACATACTATATTCCAAGCTGGTGGAAGTTTGTTCTGGCTGTTCACAGCCGGTTTGGAATTATTACCAAATTAAATAGTGAAGACGCACCACCTGATTATGAAAAATTCAGGGTTGGTGGACATTATTCTGTTCGTGGTTATGAAGAAAGAAGTATTTGTCCTCAAGATATAAATGGAAAACAAGAAGGAGGAGAGGCGGTTTTTGTAGGAAATATTGAATATCGTTTTCCTATCGCACCCAAACAACTCTATGGAGTATTGTTTGCTGACTGCGGTAATGTCTGGAAAAAGACTTCTGACTTTGATTTCTCTGAGCTGAAATATGGGGCAGGGCTTGGGCTGAGAATTAATAGTCCCATAGGTCCTATCCGTATAGATTATGCATGGAGATTGAGTGATGCACCAGGGCAGGTAAAGAATGATACCAAGATTCATTTTGGTATAGGCCCATCGTTTTAGGAAAGTTAATCTTGAATCTCGAATTGCGAATTTCGAATCTGTTCTATTTCTTCAGATTCGCGATTCAAGATTCGCAATTCAAGATGCAAAACAATTATTATTTCAAGGAGGCGTAAAGAATGTTAAGAAGATGTTTGTTATTGATGACAAGTATGTTGCTTTTGGTTAGTTTTACAGGCTATGTATCTGCAGAAACTAATATCGGTCTGGTGGATACAAAGGCTGTGTTTGAAAATCATCCTAAGGCACAGCAGGCTAAGGAATCCATGGAGCAGGATATAGCTAAGTTCCAGGATACATTTCAGACAAAACAAGAAGAGGTTAAGGCATTAAAAGAGAAATTAGATTCAGCCACCCTTCTGTCTGATGAGGAAAAAGAAAAACAAAAGAAGCAAATCAACGATAAAATAGCTGAACTCATGAAATACAAAGAAGATATGAGTACACAGATAGAAACTAAGGAACAGGAATTAACAAAAGAAATCGTTGACGATATCTATGCTGCTATCTCTTCCATTGCTAAAGAGAAAAATCTTCAGTTAGTCATAGAAAAGGGCAGCACCCTTTATGCTGCAAGCGGGTTGGATTTAACCAAGGATGTAATGGGGATGCTTGAGAAAAAGAATCAGAAAACAGAAAGCAAGAGCTTGGACAAAAATTAGTGGTAACTACCCTGGTTCACGGTTCAAAGGTTAAGAGAGCAAACCATCAACCGTGAACCTTGAACCAGACAACGAGTAGTCACTATACTGAACCGAATCATCCGTAGATCATGGAGACTTCTACTATGATAACTACCCTGTCGGAAATAGCAAGATTGGTTGAAGGGGAATTGCTTGGCAATGCAGACATTGAAATATCTGGTGTATCTGGTCTGGATGAGGCAACAATACCCTCGCTTACTCCAAAGAAAGGACAGATAGCTGTAGTTGTTAACCCCAAGCATTTGAGCCAGACAATCTATGCGTCAGCCGTTATTGTCCCTGAAGGGGTAAAGGAGGATGCCTTACCTGCTCTTCCTATGGATAAGGGCAGGATACCGGCTATTCGAGTTAAGAACCCAAAAATAGCATTAGCCCTGTTACTCAACCTGTTTTACCCTCAAGAAAAACCCACACCCAACATTCATCCATCAAGCATTATTGCCAAAGACGCTCAATTAGGCAGGGATGTAACTATCTATCCGCATGTGGTTGTTGACAAAGGAGCAATAATTGGCGACAAGGTGGTACTGTATCCATCTGTATATGTTGGCAAGGCTGTCCAGATTGGGGATGAAACAATCATCCATAGTCAGGTAACCCTGTATGAAAATACCATCATTGGCAGGAAGGTGAATATCCATGCCGGGTGTGTCATTGGTGCAGATGGTTTTGGCTACATCAAGGTGGACGAAATACACCATAAAATTCCACAAGCAGGAAATGTTATCGTTGAGGATTGGGTTGAGATCGGAGCAAATACAACCATAGACAGGGCAACGCTTGGCTCTACTATTATTGGAAACGGGACAAAGATTGATAACTTAGTTCAGATTGGGCATAATGTTAAGATTGGAAAAAATTGTATCTTAGTGGCTCAAGCAGCTATTGGCGGAAGTGCAATAATAGAGGATGGGGTAATTATCGCTGGAAAAGGAGCGGTTTCAGACCATGTTACAATTGGACATCATTCTATAATTGGAGCAAAATCCGGCGTAATGAAGGATATTCCACCTAAAAGTGTGGTCTCCGGATTCCCTGCCCGGCCATATCGAGATGAATTAAAAAGAAAGGCATACATGGAAAAGCTGCCGGAATTGTTTAAGGCAACGGAAAGGCACAGAGGTACAGAGGTCACATAAGTTTGGTTATCGGTAATCGGTTTTACTGATCACCTGATCACCGATTACCAATAACCATCTTCCATCTCTCTACGAACTCTGCGGTAAAAAGGAGCATAAAATGTATTTAACCGAAATCATAAAACATAAAATCATAGAGGTTGCAGAAAGAAAAAACAATGTGCCGCTTGAGGTACTGAAAGCCAAAAGCTATAGCCTTCCCTTAAGGCGAGGGTTCAAGGAGGCAATCTCTACCCAGGGTAATATTAACCTGATTGCTGAGGTAAAGAAAGCCTCCCCGTCAGCCGGGGTGATTAGAGAAGACTTTGACCCTGTAGCCATAGCCATGGAGTATGAACAGGCTGGGGCAAAGGCTATTTCTGTGCTTACAGATGAAAAGTTTTTTCAGGGAAGTATGGATATCCTTAAAACAGTAAGGGAACATGTCCATATCCCTGTTCTGTGCAAGGACTTTATTATCAATGAATACCAGATTTATGAGGCATCTATTGCCGGTGCAGATGCTATTCTCTTGATTGTTTCCTGCCTTTCTATTGAGCAAATGAATAAGTTTATGGATATTGCTCAGACCCTTGCGATGGATTGTCTGGTCGAAACACACTCCATGGATGATGTAGAAAAAGTACTTAAGACTAATGCTCAGATAATTGGGATAAACAATAGAAACCTCAGAACATTTATTGTTGAACCAAAAACAACCTTGATGCTCAAGGTATTATTACCTCATGGAAAAATAGTGGTAAGCGAAAGCGGCATATCATCCCCTGAAATAATATCCCTTTACAAAGACAGGGGTATTCATGCGGTTTTGATTGGAGAGGCATTGATTAGAAGTAATAATATTACGGCAAAGATACAGGAGCTGCTAAAAGTGAATAGTGAAGATAAGAATATTTGTTAGCTATTAGCAAGTGCAATAATATTTATCTGTATTATGCTCTCTGTGGCTCTTTCTTCTTCTATTTCGTATATTATACCAGTATCAGGTGTTAAAGTCAACAAGAGAATAAGATTGGGCACAAAGCAGTAGCTATG
>JACQYP010000172.1 GCA_016208205.1 Candidatus Desantisiibacteriota bacterium
ACACCAAAGCATCCAGCCTCAGGATTAACCGCCCACAATGCCCCATCACTGTCAATTCGCATCCAGGCAATATCGTCTCCTATTGTCCAGATACGATACCCTTCCCGCTTTAATCCCTTTGGCGGAATAAGCATGGCCAGATTGGTTTTGCCGCAGGCACTTGGAAAGGCAGCCGCAATATAATCCACATATCCGTTAGGATGCTCTACCCCCATGATAAGCATATGCTCTGCCAGCCAGCCTTCGTTTTGGGCAATGTAACTGGCAATCCTGAGGGATAAACACTTTTTGCCCAGAAGGGCATTTCCGCCATACCCTGAGCCAACACTCCAGATGGTATTATCCTGAGGGAAATGGAGAATAAACCTGCGATTAACATCTAAATCAGCTGTGCAATGAAGGCATTTGGTAAAATCTATTCCCTTATCCAATTCATTGGTAACTGCCTTGCCCATACGAGTCATAATCCCCATATTCAGAACAACATAGATGCTGTCTGTCAATTGCAGACCAACCTTGCTGAATGGAGAGCCAACCGGCCCCATAGAAAACGGTATCACATACATGGTTCGACCTTTCATAGAGCCATCAAATATCTCTCCAGCTTTTTTATATGCCTCTTCAGGCGGCATCCAATTATTGGTTGGTCCTGCCGTCTCTTTATCCGGGGTACAGATAAAGGTCAGATGCTCGGTTCGAGCAACATCATTAAGGGCAGTCCGATGGTAAAAACAACCAGGTAATTTTTCCTGATCCAGCTCAAGTAACTCATCCTTGCTGACTGCTTCTTGCTGAAGTCGCTGCTTCTCCTCAACAGAACCGTCACACCAGTAGATACTGTCCGGCTTACACAATTTTGCCATTTCCTCAATCCATGCTAATGCTTGCTTATTACTTGTCATGCTTTTCTCCTTCTATGCAATTCTGATACATGCTTACTTACTGTTTATGTAGCTACTCAGGTGGATAGGCTGAAGGTTATTCCTAAAAGCCTTCAGTCTTCAGCCTTCAGCCTAAACAACCTGAGTAGTTACTATTATAAAGAATCTTTATGCATTTGTCAACATTTTTTAGATGCTTACAATAACTTAATATCATTTGCCACAATCTCAAACTTGCAGTTCAAGGAGACAGCGGCTTTGCGGCAGATCATCATTCTTGACAAAAATATCTCAAAATACTCCATTATCTGTGAGACATGGGTATCGATGGTTAGTTTCAGGGAGATTATTCTTGAATCAGCATCTATTTCAACAGCAGAATAGGTGGCTGCATAATTGACCCTGTCATGAATATCAAAGGTAATCATATTGGAGTTTCTGACCCGGCTTCTATGAATATCAGCCTTATCTGCCAGAATAACTGCTGCGGCAATATTGCTTACAGGCTCTCCTCCCTCTTCTTCATCATGGTTGCCTATTGCCCGAATAACAGCAGATATCTCATCCTCGATAAACCCCAGACTCTTAAGAATTTCCACAGCTAATAAGGCACCTGAAACACTATGCCCCTTTCGATTAACTACATTTCCAATATCATGTAAATAACCGGCTATCTCTGTCAGCTCCACAAGCCTTGGCTCATACCATAATTTAGTCATAATCTTGCTGGCATTTTGAGAGACAATGGTCGCATGCCGCATCCCATGCTCTGTATAACCAAGAACATCAAGGTTTTCGTCTGCCCCTTTTATGTAGGCATTTGTCAGGGGATGTTTTTTTATATCTTCAATCGTGTTTTGTGGTTTATGCATGATTTTCTCCTGTTTATAATGGATTATAAAGGCATATAATTATACACATCTATTATGATAACATATCTTTCATTAAAAAGCAAGCATTTTGCTAACTATCTTACAAAATTGGCAAATGGCAAAAAATTATCTTGACAATAGGGTGCATTATGATTACAATATAAGTCAGGAGTCAGGATAGATGCGTGGTTTTTCATTCTGACTCCTGACTCCTGAATTCTGAATTCTGTATTCTGTGTCTGTGCTCTATCGTGAGGTAATCATTATGTATCAAAGTATTCAAGAAATAAAAAACGCATTGGCTGGTCGGGTAAGGATTAGAAGGGATGGGGTCGACATGTTGGAGGGAATAACCTTTCAGGAAAGGTTGGTCGATGCCCTGGTGTATAGTGCAGTTTTTAATGATGACTCTGATGTTAAAGATGCATGCAAATGGATTATATGGGAAGCAGGGCTTGAACTTGGGGTATATGCTGCGTCTATTCAAGAGCTATATGCGGCAAAGGGTAGGGGAGAGATACCACATAAAACCATACCGGCAATCAATATCCGCGGATTGACCTATGATGTTGCCCGGGCATTAATCCGTTCAGTAAAACGAAATCGTGTGGGTGCATTTATCGTTGAGATTGCTCGCTCAGAAATAGATTATACCCTGCAATCTCCATCTGAATATGTTGCAGTAGTTATTGCCGCTGCTATTCGAGAGGGGTACCAGGGACACATCTTTCTGCAAGGGGATCACTTTCAAATTAATCGGGATAAGTATGAAAAAAACCCGGAGAAAGAATTGTCATCTCTGAAGCGATTGATTAAGGACTCTGTTGATGCTGGATTTTACAATATCGATATTGACACCTCTACCCTGGTAGATATGGATAAACCCACGGTTTGGCAGCAGCAAGAAAATAATATCAGATTAACAACAGAAATTCTTTCTTATATCCGTGGGATAGAACCAACAGGAATAACCATATCTGTAGGTGGAGAGATAGGGGAGATTGGTGGGAAGAACAGTACTGAAGAAGAGTTGCAAGAATATCTAAATGGATTACAAAGAGAATTGGAGGGTGGACTTTGCGGAATAAGTAAAATAAGCATCCAGACAGGAACGGTTCATGGAGGCGTTCTGCTTATCGACGGGACGATTGCCCAGTTAAGGTTGGATTTCGATACCTTAAGTCAGCTTTCTCACATAGCCATAGAAAAATTTGGACTGGCAGGGGCAGTTCAACATGGGGCGTCAACCCTGTCGATTGATACCTTCCATAAATTTCCAGATACCAATACTGCTGAGGTACATCTGGCAACTCAGTTTCAAAATATTATTTATGAAATGTTGCCAACCGGATTAAAGGATGAGATTTATGAATACCTTAAAGAAAACTTTGATGAGGAAAGAAAAGAAGGGCAAAGCGATGAACAGTTTATTTATAAGGTAAGAAAAAAAGGGTTTGGACCATTTAAGCAAAAGATGTGGGATTTGCATGCAGGGGTAAAGACAGGTATTAGAGATAAATTTGAGGAACAGTTTGATCTTATCTTTGAAAAATTGCGAGTAGGAAATACCATGAATATAGTCAGCAAGCTAATAAAACCGGTGTATGTTCATAAGCCTATACCTGATGGATTGCTGAACGGTTAAGGTGTACTGTAGCTACTCAGGTAGGCTTGTCCCTGTGAATACAGGGATAGGTTGTAGGCTGTTAGACTTAACAAGGGTATAATCTGCGATTTTAAGACATAACTACGAAAGGTCGCGCAAAGTCTAATTGGTTAGCAAGCAATGAGGAAAATTACCAAGTGCGTCATTGCGAGCGTCATTGCGAGGAGCTACTGCGACGAAGCAATCTCATCGCAGTAGCTCCTCGCAATGACGCCTGAGTCGCTTTTTGCGTAAAATCGCTATTTGTGGCCTCGCTGAGTATAGACTATTAGGAGAGAAGGCTGAGGGCTGTTAGGTTGCAGAAAACCTCCCCATCATCTTTGTTTTTCCTAACAGTCTAACAGCCTACAGTCTAAACAACCTGAGTAGTTACCTCTCTCCAACCTTTGAATCGTGAACCTGAGTAGTTACAGTGTACCCATAAATACTACAAGTGTCCCTACAGGTACAACCGTAAGATCGATGATTTTTAAGCAGTAAAAATATGCTTATCTAACATGTTGCAAGACTATAAGTTAAGGCAACAAGAAAAATATTTGATTTGTTGATTGATTTGGCATAATTCTTGCATATATAAAAGTAAGTCTTTTCTGTGCAGACGGGCATGTAGGTAGCTTTGAATCTTAAAACTACTTCTTGCTTTGTCAAAAAAAAAGAAGGGTGTCTTTATACAAAGGGTGTTATAGGGACACCCTTCTTTATGTAAAAGGGTAGGGTAGTTTTTAGTGAATTTGTAATTTTGCAAAAAGTTCAAAAGAATAAGTAGGTAAACAGGCAAGAATGCCTGTTCGGCTGATGTTTTCTTTGTGCCTTTGTGGTGTTGGATTGCATATTTTGCTTAAAATTGCTATATAAGGGGGGTAATTTTGAGGAAGTCTCTAAGAAATAAGGGACAGGGGTTGGAGCCAGGAGGGAGCAGAGGAATAAATAAAACAGTAGAAATCGTTGCCATTAATCGTACCAGGATAGAAAAAAGGATTCAGGAACAGGAAGAGGATAAAAAAAATCGATTGTATGAGGAGGAGTTAATGGAGATAAAGGCAAGAATTATCGCAACTTCACTTAATTTATCAGATGAATCCTTTCAATTAGGAGAAATCTTAACATTGATTGTACCTAAAAAAATATGTCCATGGCAAAGTTAGCAGCAATTTGTAAATATTGAGGGATTTATTGCCCTAAAATGCATCGCACGGTCGATGTACTCTAAAGAGAATTTGGATGTGTTATTGTAAGATGAATGTAGTGTCGTGTCAACCTTAGAATGACGCATAAGCATGAGACTTGACACGACAGTAGTTGAAATAAAAAAATGGTGTATCTGAAGGCAAAGAATACCTGAAGATACACTTTTTTTTGGTATCACGATGTTTAATAATTCTACGGCAAGGGTAGGGGAGGCATTGAAGTAATCGTGAATTGCGAATTGCGGATTGAAGGAAAATAGATTCGCAATTCGAGATTGGAGATTGGAGATTGGAGATTGGAGAAATGAACCGTACTATATTTATTATCTTAATATCGCTCATATGCCTTTATTCAGGGATTGCTCTGGCAAAAAATGGGGAAGATAGCCCTGTCAATAGTGGGATTATCCTTGAGCAATTAAAGATGCTTGATCATGGGATAGAGAAAACAAGAGGATCTATTATCGTCAGCACCAATAAAGAAATCATCCAGAGGTTCAATAGATGCTGTAATAATAGGGAACGGATTTCTGATTTAATAAAAGAGGAAAGGTTTAATAATGCAACCCTTGATCAAATAATTGAGACCCAAAAAGAAGCAAGAGATATAAGAAAATTAATCGAGCGAGAAATATTTATCAAAAAAAAATTAGATGAAGTAGAAAAGGATTTACATGAAAAGGTTCATCTGATACCCTTAAATAACAAGAAGGCTAAAGAATTTTTTGATAGTGCATCAAAAAATATATTATTAGCCAGGAAATTGATTGAAGATAACAATATAACCCTGGCTAATCAATACATAGATGCATCTATGCGATTGATTCAAACATCTATCTCATTTGCCAATGGCAGAGAAAAAATAGAAAATGAGATTGAATATCTCAGATATATGATTAAAAAAGCAGAAAAAATTGCAATGATAAGTAAAAAAGAAGAAGTAATAGCTATGGTTAATGATGCAAAGGAATTGGTTGAAAAAGCA
>JACQYP010000173.1 GCA_016208205.1 Candidatus Desantisiibacteriota bacterium
AAATATCAAACAAAATTATTGACATGTCTGCTTATTTGTGATATTATTTAATATAATTATACGAGGGTGCATAAAAAAATGAAGCGTATTCTGATTGTCTTGATTATTTTTTTCTGTTCAAGGTTAGCCTTTGGTGCAGGGGAATCTGCTAATTCGATTAATAAAATTACTGCATCTATAAAAGAAAAGAAATATCATCTGGCTATTGATCAAATAAAACAACAGCTAATTATCTCTCCTAAAAATCCTCAACTTTATGTATTACTCAAAAAAGCAGTTGAACTGGAGTCAGTTTTCGTTTACGAGGAACTCTTCCGCACAAACCCTCAAAATGGGATTCTTGCTCAGGAACTTGGGTATAGATATCTTGAGCTTGATAAAAGAGATAAGGCTATTGAAATGTTTGAAAAAGCCCTTGAATTGGGTATGCCGCAAAAAGAGTTAAGCTGTATTATTGAACAATTATATGCAGAAAAGGGTAATAACTCCAAAGCAATCCCCTTGCTTGAGGAAACAGTAAAATCCGATAAGCAGAATATCACCTCTTCCCAAACATTAAAATTGCTATTAATGAATTCTTTGATGGATGCAGGATATGGTTATGTAAATATCGGGGAATATACATCAGCTACTGAGATGTATCAACGAGTTCTTAAATTAGATGCTACAGCTCAGGAGCCATATCTGGCATTAGCTGATGCTTACAGAAAAAATGGAGATATTTCCCTGTCTATTCTTCATTATCTAAAAGCAGCTGATGTTGTCCATGATGAGGAAACGCTTTCCTCTGTCTATAAATGGCTGGGGATACTCTATGTACTTGTGAATAAAAGGGATGCAGCCATAGAATATCTTCCTATAAGTGTCCCTGATGGGTGTGAAGAATTGCTTCCTTATTTAACTAAATGTTTCATCCTGCCTATGTATACCGATAGGGCAAAAAATGATCCTGCCATGAATCAACTGCAAAATGGAAAGCTTAATGAAGCCATTGAAATATATGAACGCATAAAAGAGAAGGATGATAATATCTATCTTGCCTTAGGAGTTGCCTATTGTGTCAAGGATATGTTTAACGAGTCATTAAACAGCTTCTTGAATGTGGTTAAATATAGTACCCCTAACACAAATGTATCAAGGGTGGCTCAGCAAATGGTTAAGATAATAAAACTTCAAATCAGAAAGTAGACGAAGCGTCTCGCTTCAAGTTAAGGGGATAAGGGATATACTGCTTTAGAGCTCGAAGCGAGGACGCTTCGTCTACCTTTAGGAGGGAAAATGAAGATATTGGTTATTGGTTCAGGTGGCAGGGAACATGCCATCTGTTGGAAGATTAAGCAAAGCAAGCTTGTGGATACCATCTATTGTGCCCCTGGTAATGCGGGGATAAGACAAATAGCCCAGTGCGTTCCTATTGTCCCTGGTTCCCCTGAATACATTCAGAGATTAATCTATTTTGCCGTAACTAACAAGATAGACTTGACGGTTGTGGGTGCTGAGGCACCATTGGCAGATGGTATTGTTGACCATTTTCGGGAGGCAAACCTGAAGATATTTGGTCCATCAAGGGATGCTGCTATCCTTGAGGCAAGCAAGGTATTTTCCAAGAGGTTTATGTCCCGCCATTCTATCCCCACAGCAAGGTTCCAAGTCTTTAAGGATGCCCAGTCAGCTGTAGAATATGTCAAAAATGTCCCTTTGCCTGTGGTTATCAAGGCTGATGGATTAGCTGCAGGCAAGGGTGTGATAATCTGCAGTCGTATTGAAGAGGCACTCGCTGCTATTAATAGTATCATGGTTGAACGCATCTTTGATGAGGCAGGATCCCAGATTATTATTGAGGAATGCCTGACAGGGGAAGAGGTGTCGGTGCTTGCCTTTACTGATGGAGAGCATGCAATACAAATGTTATCGGCTCAAGATCACAAACGTATCTTTGATCATGATAAAGGACCCAATACCGGCGGTATGGGCGCCTATGCCCCATATCCAGGGTGGACACCTCAGCTCTACGACCTCATTCAAAAGGATATCTTAGTACCTACTATTCAAGGACTGCGAGAAGAAGGCAGGAGATATACAGGGGTTATTTATATTGGCTTAATGCTTACCGTAAGTGGACCAAAGGTATTGGAATATAATATCAGATTTGGTGATCCGGAGTGTCAGGTGATACTTCCTTTGCTTGAGACAGACCTTGTGGAGATAATGTTTGCCTGCATGGAAAACAGATTAAATGAGCTTACCATAAGATGGAAACACTTATCAGCCCTGTGTGTTGTTCTCGCCTCCGGCGGATATCCGGCATCGTATAAAAAGAACCTGCCTATCACAGGACTTGATGAGGCAGAAAAAATGAAGGATGTTACCATCTTTCATGCAGGGACAAGCATAGTAGAGGACAGAATAGTTACCTCTGGCGGCAGGGTGATAAATGTTGTTGCTTGTGGGGATAACATACCTTGCGCAAAGAAGTCAGCCTATGATGCTGTATCGAAAATAAATTTTGAAGCCGCTTGCTATCGAAAAGATATTGGGGATAGGGCGATTGAGAAATAATGCGGAAGCAATTCTCATTATGAACCGCAGAGGCACAGAGACGCAGAGAAATATATCTCCTCTGCGTCTTTGCGTCTCTGCGGTTCATAATTAGAACTGCACAGCGAGGGTTTAATGAAGTCTCCAGCATTTGATAAATATTGCCAATTTATAATTGAAGGCAGCTTGATGCTCCTTCTT
The DNA here is from genome assembly GCA_016208205.1 of Candidatus Desantisiibacteriota bacterium. The sequence continues at coordinate 2,740 of JACQYP010000173.1, forward strand.
TTCTTTGTCCCCTGGTGGGTAGATACACGATTATCAGGGATAATGCTTGGCAAGCTTGCTATGATGCAACTATTTACCATTACCTGCCTTATCGGATTATTGATAAAGGCTTCTCTTTCTAAAAAACTTAATTTCCGTCCCTCCTTCTTTGACCTGCCGCTTTGTATCTTCCTGATAGTAGCTATATTGTCAACTGTTTTTTCTGTGTGTCCCTACCTTAGCCTTTGGGGAGCGTATTATCGGTATGAAGGCTTAATTACATTTATTAATTACTTTTTATTGTTTTATATTACAGCAAACTGGCTTGACAAAGAGGCTATCTTCAGAATTCTTGGGACAGCCGTTTTTGCCGGGGCAGTGGTCAGCCTATATGGACTTCTTCAACACCTGCACATTGACCTTATAGGATGGCGGGAGTATGGGACGAGCAGAGTTATTTCTACCTTTGGCAATTGTGTATATTTTGGGGCATATGTTGCCACGGTTTTCCCATTAGCATTGGCTGGATACCTGATGAAATGCAGTAGGATGCGTTCCTCAATCGCACTTCAATTAAAAGGAGGCAAGGGTAAGTCAGCCATTGTAGGGAGAAACAGAGATCGCATACTCAATCTTATATATAAAATACTCCCCTACCTTTTTGGTATCGCCTGTCTGCTGATATTAGCAGGGATGTTTGTAGCCAATACAAGGGGTGCATTCTTAGGCTTTGTGGCTTCATGTATTATCTTTGGGGTGTTAATTCGGAAAAGGATTGACCCATCTATGAAACCAAGATTGATATTGCTTATTGCCGGAATGATCTGTATCAGCCTTTATTTTATCCTGAATCCAGAGGTATCTCCGTTAAAAAGGTTCATGCAGACCTTTACAACGCAGACGGATGATCCAGCAGCTAAAGAGGCACCAAAGCTTGCTGGCGGGGCAGCCAGCCGTGTTTTCATGTGGCGGGACGCACTTGGTATTATCAAGGATTATCCATTAATAGGTACTGGTCCGGAAACATTCGGCATGGTATACTCCAGGTATCGTTCTTTAGATTTGATAAGAAATGAGGGCGGAGAATATGGACGGCCTGACCGGGTGCACAATGATATTATAGATCTGGCTATAACCAAAGGATTGTTGGGGGTTTTTGCTTACCTCTGGTTTTTGTTTGTTGTAGCAAGGGTTTGCCTGAGGGTTATGACTGAAGGCAGAATGCAGAGCAAGGAGAAGTCAGGAGAAGGAGAATTCCTGTTTGCCATAGCTATTTTTTCCGGTGGAATAGGATATTTTGTGCAGAACCAATTCTGTTTCTGGATATTGCCCAGTACGACATTATTTTTTATCATGGCCGGTTGTATCGCCGGACTTGCCCCATGCAGACAGGTATATAATGTCAAAATAGCTGCTATCCCAATCACTGTTATCTTGATTGCTGGACTTGCTTTTTGTGTAGTCAGAACAACTCTGCCATGGTATAAGGCTGACATGCAATACAAACAAGGGGCAGAGCTATACTGGTCAGGTGAAAAAATAGCCTCTATTGACAGGTTCAAATCTGCCCTATCTCTTAACCCAAGTGAGAAGCTTTATGCTGAATATATTATCCATGCCTATCTGGATACATCTGATAAATTGCCGAAAAATATAGACTCAGCTATCTTTGAGGCACAAAGAATGAGCAAAAGCTATCCATTAGAAAGCAATTTTTACAACCTGTTGGGCATGTCCTATGAAAGAAAGAGGAGATTTGAGGATGCACGAAGAAACTATGAAAAGATGTTTACTATTGACCCTTTGTTTGGTGAGGCTCGAGACAAGGTAGCTAATATCTATCTCAATCAAAACAAATCTGATAAGGCTATCGCTGTCCTGGAAGAGGGGTTAAGGATTATCCCTGATCATGTGCTGTTTTTGAATAGGTTAGCTCAGATATACATGAGCCAGAAAAGGGATGATAAGGCGGAGAAATACCTCAAAGATGTTGCTCGTGTCAATCCGGATAATTTAGACAGCCATACCAACCTTGCCCGTATCTATTATGGGCAAAAAAGGATGGATCTGGTTATTGCCCAGTGCAAAGAAATGATACGAATTGATCCAAACAATGTGGATACCCATCGCAATCTGGGATCATTATACTATCAACAGAGGAGATACCAGGAGGCACTCAATGAATTTCAAAAGGTGCTTGGTCTTAAACCGGATGATGAGTATTCTAAGAGGCTTGTGGAACGGTTAATAAGTGAAAAGTGAAGGTAAAAATCATAACTTATTGTGTAATTGTTCACAGTGGACAGTTATCGGTTCACGGTTAAAAAATTGTGAAATATAAACCGACAACCGCAAGCGGTTCTTTATTTTCTACCAAAGAACTCAAACAGAGTCATTAAGCTGCCTAAAATTGTTACTGTTCCGATAAAGCAACCAACTACCCACTTATATATCTGCGAAATTTCAATGGATAGAGATCCAATCTTTTCTTCCATTCTGCCAAATCGTTCATCTATCTTGCCAAATCGTTCATCTATCTTGCCAAATCTCTCATCCATTATTTGTCGCGAGAGAACTAATTCTTTATCCAAATGAAGGATATGATTATACTGGCTTTTAAGGAGTAGAGGGATGGCATGTTCCATGCTTAACGATCCTCTCTTCTCAATCTCTTCTTCTGCTTCTTTTGCTGCTTTATCTATCAACTTAAGCAGCAATCTATCTGTTTCTTTATTAATCTCTTCGTCTAAATTTGACATTAGAATCCTCCTTAGGAGATTATCTCATAGGGTGAACCAGTATTGATGGGTTTCACCCATCCTACTTTTTGCCTCTTGTAGGATGGGTTAAGCGTGCAACCTATCAATGTGAAACTCTAACTTTGCACCGAACAACCTGAGTAGTTACAATATATCATACTTTTCTGTGCAAGTCAATTAAAATTTTTGTAGCCGCGTAATGGGTCAGTGAACAGTAGGCACCAGAGCGTCATTGCGAGGAGCTACTGCGACGAAGCAATCTTATGCGTTGAAATTGCTTCGCTTCCTTCGGTCGCTCGCAATGACGGGTTGGTAGTTTCCCTACCGTTCACTGACCCATTATGTAGCCGCTTGCAGCTTGGAATATGGAATGCGAAAGCTTACTTGCTTTCGCTTAGCTAAAGCGGTAGCAAGGAAGCTACCGCATTCCAAATAAATTCCGTAGCCCGTAGGATGGGTGAAACCCATCAATGGTGAGTTACTTACTCTTTTGCCGAAATATCTACCCCCTTCACCGGCAAACTAAAGAAAAAGGTTGTCTTAACATCAATCTTGCTTTCCACCCATATCCTGCCGCCAAGGTATTCGACTATCTCCTTACAGATAGTCAGCCCAAGCCCGGTTCCCTTTACCTCTGTAGGAATATTTTCCATTTGGCAGAACCTTTCAAAGACCATGTCAAGGTGTTCTGCCGGGATACCATGACCGGTATTAGAAACAGCAGTAATAATCTCAGTCTGAGGAGGCAGCCCCTCTGGCGTCTGTGTAGTTTCCCAAATCCTGATCCCTATTCTTCCTTTTTCATGTGTAAACTTAAGGGCATTGTTCAGAAGATTAACCACTACCTGAACCAATTTATCATAATCAGCAGCAATGTTTGAAAGATGTGCCGGAATATCTACCTCTAACAGCATTCTATGTTGAGATATATATCCTTTCATCGACTCAATCGCAGATTTAACAACCTCTATCATAGAGACATCTTTTATATGCCATGTTGTTTTTCCTGCCTCTATCTTGGAGAGGTCAAGGATATCATTAATCAAACGGGTCAGCCTTTGGATTTCTTGTTGCATAATCCCTATGAATTCGTTTCTAACCTTTGCATCTTCCTCAGAAGTATCAGCTAACAATTCACAAAAAGCGTAAATAGATGTTAACGGTGTCCTTAGCTCATGGGTTGCGACTAAGAGAAAGTTGGTTTTCAGCTCGTCAAGTTTTTTTAATTGCTCATTTGCATCCTTTAGCTGCAAGGTGCGAATCTCCACCATATTTTCAAGGTTTTCGGTATAATCTTCTATCTGTTTGGCTGATGCAGCTAATTCTTTGGTCATAGTATTAAAAGAAGAGGCAAGATCTCCAATCTCATCATGCCTCCTCTTTCCATTTATACAATAGCATGAATAATCTCCTTCAGCTACACTTTTAGTCATCCTTACCAATTGTTTTATTGGAATGGTAATCCTTATGGTTAACAATACAGTCCATACTATTCGACCAAGTATAACGGAAAGAGAGATAAAAAAGGCGATCATTTGTATGTTTTTTACAGCTTTCTCTTTATTCTCAAGCAATACCCCTATTCGGGCAAACCCAATGTTAACATATTTTGTTAGACCAATCTTGTTATCATTGCTATCAAAGATTAACTCTTCACCTCTATTTATTTCCTTTGTGGTAAAGATAGGGGTACTAATGTCATAAACCCCAATCCCCTTATAAGAGGATTGATTGGCAGCAGAATG
>JACQYP010000174.1 GCA_016208205.1 Candidatus Desantisiibacteriota bacterium
AATAGATAAAAAATGAAACGATAAACAAGTACAATTTGCTAAAATTAAGAGGTGTATATGATTCAGACATATCTAATTAAAAAATGATAGACAATTTTTTAATCGCTTAAACTGAAAATGAGTTTTTAGAGGTGCCCTTAAGAGATTTTGTAACTACTCAGCGTGCTCATATTATTTTAGCCACCAAAACACTAAATACACAAAATCCCACTAATTTTTTTAGTGAAATTTGGTGCTTTGGTGTTTTAGTGGCATATATTTACCCTCTGCTGAGTAGTTACAATCATACAATCCTTAAGATCGAAGGATGTCTCTGGGTAGCAAGTTCTTTTAAGGCACTGATAACTTCTAAGTATGTATCTACAGGACCCTGAATACCCTTTTCCCGTTTTTCTTCTTCTGAGACAATGATCTTACGGCCAATTATTGGTCCGGTACCGGTTGTTTCACCAAACTGGTCTGTCATCTCCAGTACTACCAAGCTGTCATCAAAGACAGTAAAATGTTGTAATTTTTTGCACAACTCAGGCTGCCATTCCTTGAATTCATGCCTGAGAATAACTACCAATTCAGCCCGATTGGCTTCACAAATCAATTCTCTCCGTTGATATCGGATTATCTCCTTGATCTTATCCCGAGCAAAGGTTTCTTTTGATACTACAAAAAATCGTGTAATCTTTATCTGTCTATCCTTTCGTTGAAGAAGAGATTTGTTTATCTCTTGAAGCCTTTGGTGAAAGGGATCATCCTTCCATCTTTCTACCCAGAAATCAATGCAATTTAATTCCTTTTGTGTTTCTTCGGTTTCCTTCATGATAAGGGTAGATAACTCCTTTTTATCATCCATGAAACACCAGCCATTTTTTTTCATCTCCTCGACCCTTGTTTGCCATTTTATCATACCTTCTTCAATCAGGATGACCTCTCGAAGGGCAATCTTCCTTAGATACAGGTCGTCAATGCTCTCCACGATGTGTCTCAATCCTTCCATGATTTAATTCCTCCTTTTTCCACTGATATCTCCGCTTTAGTAACACAGACATTCCTGTCTGTGATTATAATAGTCATACAACAGACACAGACAAGAATGTCTGTGCTACTATCTCCGCAATCTGAACCGCATTAGATGCAGCTCCTTTACGCAGATTATCCGATACAATCCACATATTTAACCCACAGCAAATAGAGAAATCCTCCCGTATTCTGCCGACAAAGGTTTCATCCCTGTTTGCGGCATCAATGGCTAATGGATATTTCTTGTTAGCCGGGTCATCGACAACTATTACACCAGGGGAGTTGGATAATATCTCTCTTGCTCTTTCAGGAGTCAACTTGTTTTCAGTTTCAATATTTACAGATTCTGAATGGGATCTGAGAACAGGGACCCGCACTGTGGTAGCTGTTACCGCAATCTCTGGTGCCTCCATAATCTTTTTTGTTTCCTCTACCATCTTTATTTCTTCTTTGGTATAGCCATTGTCAAGAAATACATCAATCTGAGGCAGGCAATTAAAGGCAATCTGATGAGGATATACCTTTTTTACAATCTCACCTCCATCTAACACGGCTCTGGACTGATTGATTAATTCCTCTATAGCCATTGAGCCTGTACCTGAAACCGATTGATAGGTAGAAACCACAATCCTTTTAATCTTTGCCTCCTTATGAAGCGGATTCAAGGCTACAACCATCTGAATGGTTGAACAATTCGGGTTGGCAATAATACCCTTATGATTTGCCACAGCATGGGGATTTACCTCTGGCACAACCAATGGCACATCAACATCCATTCGGAAGGCACTGCTATTATCGACAACTATACACCCATCCTTAACTGCTTTAGGTGCCCATTCCTTGCTGACGCTTGCCCCGGCAGAAAACAGGGCAATGTCAATCCCCTTAAAACATCCTTCCTGCAATTTTTCAACCACTATTTTTTCACCCTTGAAATCCAGTTCCAGCCCCTCTCGTCTGTACCCAAAAAATCTTACCTTCTTTATAGGAAAGTTTCTCTCAATCAATACCTCTCTCATTACCTGTCCCACTGCACCTGCTGCACCAACAACCGCTACAGTATATTTTTTCATTATATAATTCTCCTTTTGTAACTTCTTCACGGTTCAAGGTTCAAAGGTTCAGGGGTTAAGAGAGTGAACTGTGAACTGTGAACTGTGAACCAGAGTAATTATAACCTAAATCAAGAGATGTTGTCAAGTAAAAAATAGGGGCATTACCTTTTTTTCTTGCACTTTATCGCTAATCATGCTATAATTACTGCATTATGATTAGAGAAGCTATCCTTCGAACATTTTATGATGCGGCGAGTATGCAGAGATGGAATGACCATATCAGGCCGGTGGAATTAACTGAGCTTGATAAACAGGCACACAAGATGATCATTGCCTTTGTTGTGGGAAGGTTTGAGGAAACCGTGAAAAATACCCCTATCAACTGGAGGCTTCTTATTGAGGGCGGTATCTTTGAATTTCTGCAACGGATTATTATTACAGATATAAAGCCGACTGTGTTTCATAAAATAATAGCTGAAAAAGGGGATGAAATAAACCGTTGGGTTCTTAATCAGCTTAAGGATAGTACCCATGAGATAAAAGGAGATTTTGTCAAGCGGTTTGAGCAGTATCTCTTTGATACAGAATATGCGGCTGCAGAGAAAAAAATATTAAAGGCATCCCATTATCTGGCTACAAGCTGGGAATTTGGAATTATCTATAACCTGAGTCCTCGTTCCCTTGGCATTGAAGAGACAAAAAGGGCGATTGAAAATGAAATAGCACAGCACGACGACCTGATAGGTGTTCAAAAATGGTATGACAACAAAATATATGGCTTTCTTGATATCTGCGGGACATTGCGATTCCAGCAAAGATGGGCACAAGCACAAAGGGTGCCTAAAACATCGGTATTAGGACATATGCTTATTGTGGCTATGTTTTCTTATTTATGCTCTATTGAGGTAGATGCCTGTGACAGGCGGCTGTATAATAACTATTTTACAGCACTATTCCATGACTTGCCGGAGGCACTTACCCGTGATATTGTCTCGCCGGTTAAAAGATCAGTCAAAGGATTGGAAGAAATTCTCAGTAAATACGAGCAGGAGCAGTTAGATGAAAAGATTTTTCCACTTCTCCCGATTGTCTGGCATGATGAGATACGCTATCTTATCATTGAGCCGTTTAAGAGCAGGGTGTTGAATGCAGAGGCACAGGATAAAGAAGGCACAAAGGTATGTAGGGGCTGGTTCCAAACCCGCCCTAAAGGCACAGAGGAGGAAGCACAAAGTGAGGTTATCAGTGTTTCTTCTGAAGAGATAAATAAACATTTTAATCAGGATAAATATTCACCTGTTGATGGTGAGATTATTAAGGCTTGTGACTGCTTAGCAGCTTATATGGAGGCTGCACTTTCTATAGAGCATGGCATTGCCTCCCATCATCTTACAGAGGGTAAAAAATCCATATACCATGCATGGAAGGATAAACATATTGCCGGAATTCATTTTGGACAGATATTTGATTATTTTAAGTAGGGGCAATTATTTAGCCGCAGATAGACGCTGATATTTTTTTCTGTAACTACTCAACGGTTCACTGTTCAAGGTTGGAGAGCGATGTAAATTGAATAGGTTGAAGATATTGAGGCTTGGCAACCGGCACACAACCGGAGTAGTTACTTTGTAACAGCCTCGCGAATTATTCTATCCGATTTAGAACCAGCATACC
>JACQYP010000180.1 GCA_016208205.1 Candidatus Desantisiibacteriota bacterium
CATAGCCTGCTTCAAAAAATAAATAGAAAGTATCGAGAAAAGATAAGTGTCAACTTTGGCTATAATGAAGCATTAGCACACAAGATTTATGCCTCATCTGATATGTTTCTGATGCCCTCACACTATGAGCCATGCGGACTTGGACAATTGATCAGCTTGAGATACGGCACTGTTCCCATTGTTCGGGAAACCGGGGGACTGTCTGATACCATTGAAGAGTTTGATCCATTGTCAGGTAAAGGTAATGGATTCACATTTACCGAGTATTCAGGCAAGGCATTGCTCCAGACTATCAAAAGGGCATGTTATATCTATTCACACAAAACAGACTGGAACAGGTGTGTTGCAAATGGCATGAATCAAGATTATTCATGGTCGTCATCTGCTATGGAGTATATAAACCTCTATCGGAAGGCCGGCAAGAATCGGGGTTCGGGCGAAAAGGGAATATAAATCACAATTATCTGCGTCCATCTGCGGCTGATAGTATCTGGAGGAAAATGTGCCTGAGAATATAGATATTCAATCCCTACCCAATGTGTTGACCATAGTTGACATGGAACCTAATCAATCAGGTATAATTGTCGAAATACATGGCGGGCAGAAAATAGCCTCCAGACTCTCCACGCTCGGGCTTGTGGTTGGTGCAAACATCAAAAAAATAAGCCGTCATATTCTGCAGGGACCAGTGGTTATAGAGACAGGAAGAACCCAGATAGCCATTGGCTTTAACATGGCACAAAAGGTATTGGTTTTTTGTAATTAAGCAGGTAGATAGGCTGCAAGAAGAGTCTAACAGCCTATTGCTTCATTTCATTTGATTTTGTAGGATTAGGATGTAGCGAGGGTCTTTAGACTCAGGTACAAATAAGACTACGCACCTAAAGGTGCTTGCTACATAAAATAAGGATGCTGTATGCCAAATCTTCTTCTCATGGGTAACCCAAATGTTGGTAAGAGCGTGGTATTCTCTCGTCTTACAGGTGTTCATGTTGTTTCATCCAATTATCCGGGCACTACTGTAGAATTTACCAAAGGGTATACGAACCTTGATGGAAAAACAGTTGAGGTTATTGATGTCCCAGGTGTATATACATTAGAGCCTGTATCCAAGGCTGAAGAGATAGCCTGCGAAATGCTCAATGCTGATAATGAGGTAGCACCTCTGGCAGTTTTAATCAATGTAGTTAATGCTACAAACTTAATAAGAAGCTTGAACCTTACCCTTCAATTAATCAAGAAAAAAATTCCTATGATAATTGCCCTTAACCTCTGGGATGAAGCAAAACATACCGGAATACTCCTTGATGCAGAAAAACTTGAGGCAATCCTTGGTGTGCCATGTATCCCTATCTGTGCCTTAACCGGTGAGGGTTTTAAGGAGCTTGTCTCAAAAATAAAAGAGGCAAAACCAGGGACATATGAGTATGAAGAGCATGAAAGATTGCATGAGGCAGGCAATATTAGTGAAAGCGTTGAAAAAATAATCCATCGCCATCACAAATTCAGTGAACGACTTAGAGATGCAACCATCTCTCCTGTAAGGGGAAGTTTAATCGCCCTGATTGTTCTTTTCTACACATTCTGGATAATAAGATTTATTGGCGAAGGACTGATAAACTATGTATTTAATCCATTATTTGAAAACCTCTGGACACCATTAATGTTAAAGCTATCGGGTCTCTTTCATGGAACTGGATTCATCCATGATATTCTGATTGGCAGGCTAATTGATGGGAAAATAGACTATAATCAATCATTTGGTTTGCTGACAAGTGGTATTCATATTGAATTTGGGGTTGTTCTTCCTTATATATTTGCTTTTTATCTTATCCTTTCCTTTCTGGAGGATTCAGGCTATTTGCCAAGGTTGGCTGTTTTATCAGATAATATCATGCACCGTCTGGGGATGCACGGTATGTCCATTATCCCCATGATGCTTGGTCTTGGTTGTAATGTACCGGCTGCCCTGTCAACAAGGATCATGGATACAAAGCGGGAAAGGTTTATTGCCGCTACATTGATGGCTATTGCTGTTCCATGTATGGCTCAAATTGCCATGGTTGTTGGATTACTGGGCAAACATGGAGAGCAGGGGTTATGGATAGTATTTGCCACCTTGTTTGCAGTCTGGATTGTTCTTGGTGTTATCTTAAATAAGGTGATGAGTGGTGAATCAACAGAGATATTTCTGGAAATACCGCCATATCGGTTTCCATACCTTCCAGGGCTTATTAAAAAGATATGGATGAGGATTATCTGGTTTATAAAAGAAGGGGTTCCATGGATAATGGCAGGGATATTTATAGCTAATATCCTGCATACCTCCGGGATAATTGGGATAATAGCCTCGTTTGCGCAGCCGGTCATCTGCGGTATTCTGGGCTTACCGGTAGAGGCTGCCGGGGCATTATTGATTGGTTTTCTGCGTAAGGATGTAGCTGTGGGTATGCTGGCACCACTTGATTTAACACTTCCGCAACTCATTGTTTCAAGTGTTGTTCTAACCATGTATTTCCCATGTGTAGCCACCTTCAGCATCCTGCTGAAAGAGCTGGGAATACGAGACATGCTTAAGGCAACAGGGATTATGATAGCTTGCTCCTTGCTGGTAGGAGGGCTGCTTAATTTGATTTTGGGGTACAGATGAGGCACAAAGAAAGGCAGAGAAGGCACAAAGGCACAGAGGAAGAAAGGAAGAAGGGATGAAGATGTATAGAGACAATCAGGTTGGTAGAGACGCAAAATTTTGCGTCTCTACTTTGTGCCTCTCCGTAAGAGGTGATTAAAATGCTGCGAATAGGTATGGCTCAGATTAACCTTATTGTTGGTGATTTGAAGGGGAATGGTCAAAAGATTATCGATTACATCTACAAGGCGCAAGACCTGGGTGTAGACATCATAACCTTTCCAGAATTGGCTATTTGTGGCTACCCACCGGAAGACATTGTCTTTAAGCCGCATTTTGTTGAGGATAATATAAAAATACTTCATGGAATAATAAAGCATACAACGGATATCACTGTAATCGTTGGCTTTGTTGATACAGAAAATGATGGAAGTATTTATAATGCCGCAGGGATATGTTATAATCAGAACCTTGTTGGTGTCTATCATAAAATGCACCTGCCTAATTATGGTGTATTTGATGAAAAGAGACATTTTAAGCCTGGACAAGAGCCCCTTGTCTTTACATTAAACCAGACTGTAATTGGCATCAACATCTGTGAGGATATATGGGTAGAAAATGAGCATCTCAGCCTCCAGACAACAAGAGACAGGGCTGAAATTATCATGAATATCTCTGCCTCCCCTTACCATGTTGGCAAAGGGATGTTGCGGGAAGAGATTCTGACAAAAAAGGCTGTGGATAATAATATTGTGATATGTTACAACAACCTTATTGGTGGACAGGATGAGATAATATTTGATGGCGGAAGCATGGTCATTGATCAACAGGGCAAGATAATTGCCTATGGAAAGCAGTTTGAAGAGGATTTGATTATTGTTGATCTGTCGGGAGAAGAGGCAGGTAGCACAGACATTCCTGTCTGTGATTCACAGAGTAGCACAGGCATCCCTGCCTGTGAACCACTCTGTGATTCACAGATAACAGAAATAATCAGGCTTGAGGCAAAATGCAAACTCAACCCTTCCCTCCCTCCCCCACAGCTTGAGAAATTGGATGAGATATATCATGCCCTGACATTGGGCACGCATGACTATGTCTGGAAGAATGGATTTAAGAGGGTTATCATCGGATTAAGTGGAGGGATAGACTCAGCACTTGTGGCAACTATTGCCGTTGATGCCCTTGGCAGGGAAAATGTAGTTGGTCTCTCTATGCCCAGCAGGTATTCTTCTCAAGAAACCCAGGATGATGCCCAAAGGCTTGCGGAAAATCTGGGGATAGAGTTTCATGTTATGCCTATCATGGATATATTTGAGATATATCTCAAAACCCTTAAGCAAGGGTTTAGCAGTGTCGAAAAGGGAGTATCTCTGATTGCAGATGTAACCAATGAAAACCTTCAGGCAAGGATACGAGGAAACCTCCTTATGGCTTATTCCAATAAGTTTGGCTTTTTGGTACTGACCACAGGCAATAAGAGTGAGCTGGGGGTTGGATATTGTACCCTTTACGGTGATATGGCCGGTGGTTTTGCAGTGATCAAGGATGTGCCGAAGACATTGGTTTACGGACTGGCACAATATCGTAATGCTAAAGAAATTGTCATACCACAAGGAATATTAATCCGCCCGCCCTCTGCAGAACTCAGGGAAGATCAAAAGGATGTTGATACATTGCCCCCTTATGAAATACTTGATCCCATCCTGGAGGCATATGTGGAAAAAGATAACAGCAGCCGGCAGATTATTGATCTCGGGTTTGAGGAAGAAATGGTAAAAAGGGTTATTCGAATGGTAGATACAAGTGAATATAAACGCCGTCAGTCTCCACCAGGGGTAAAGATTACGCCCAAAGCATTTGGTAAAGATAGAAGGTTGCCGATTACTAATCGATATGTAGATTAATAATGTAAGGTATTCACCCAGTTTCTTGGAAAATATAGTTTGACAAGATATAGATTATGTGGTATAGTGTAAATATCAAAAAAGGAAAAGAGAAGCTTTTTATCTTAAAGACTGGAAGATGAGAAAAATGGAAAAAATAGTAGAGAGGATAAAAAAGATTATACAAGACATTGTGCTGCCTGAATTAGAAGTAATTAAAGGAGAAAATAGAGATATTAAGACCATCTTAGAACTTACAAATAAACGACTTGATGATATAAATGCTCATATTGTAGACCAAAGTAGACGGATAGATGAGACAAATAAACGGATAGATGAGGTGAATAGAAGTGGCTCTCCTCAGATTAGTGGGAAAATTATGTTAAACCTCCATGTTCAACCAAAACCTGAAGACGGAAATTATCAAATACATGATAGCCACATGCTCGGTGAAGAATATTCCGAATTGCTCTATTGATACCTTCAACAAAA
>JACQYP010000177.1 GCA_016208205.1 Candidatus Desantisiibacteriota bacterium
ATGCTAACCCAACAAATCCCAAGTATTATAATAACCTTGGGGTAGCATATTATGCAGATAATTCGTTGGATCTGGCACAAGCTCAATATCAAAAGGCATTGGAATTAATGCCTGATGACATGGATGTCCATATCAATCTTGGAGCGGTTTATCATGATAAAGGGCTTTTGCAGGAATCGATTCATGAATATGAAAAGGCATTAAGACAGGGCAATAAAAATAGTCGCATTTACTTTGGATTGGGTGTGGTTTATGCTACTTATGGGGACTTGAAAAAGGCAAGGCTGAATCTTACTCTGGCATTAAAATGTGAACCAGAGTATGAGGAGGCATCTGATATGCTTTCTCTTTTGGATAATCCAAAGCGGCTATACTTAAATTTTGCAGACAAATATTATCGTGCAGGCAACTATGACCTATCGATAGAGTTATATAGCCGAGTACTTAAAATAGACCCTGCCTGTCAGGATGTTTTAATGGGTATGGGGTTGTGCTATTGTCAAAAAGCAGGCGTTCCTATGCAAGATATGATGGCAGAATTATATAAAAATAAGGATATGAACAAAGAGATGGTGTCTTTGCAGACAGAGATTAATCATCCGGCAAAGATTCTTGAGAGTAATTCAGAGATTGATATTTGTAGCATTATTGCTTACAAAGGGATTGTTCAGATGGATTTTTAATGCAATATTAAACCACAGATTACACAGATTTTCACAGATTATTGAAGAAAGGTGGAGAATTATTCGTAGTAACCCCATCCCCGATCAGAGTCGAGGACAAGTTTATAGGGTTACACAAGCTGAGTTACCCGCTAAAGCGGATTACTACGAACAATTAATCTGTGACAATCTGTGTAATCTGTGGATAAAAATAAGGAGGAAATCAGAATATGGCAGCAGTAATAATCAATGGTAAAGAGGTGGCTCAGCAAATACAGGATGAATTGGCTGTAAAGGTTACCGAATTAAAGAGAGAGGGTGTGATTCCGCGATTAGCTACCCTTCTTGTTGGTGAGGATCCTGCTTCTCAGGTTTATATTGGTCAAAAACGAAAGGCTTGCGACAGATTGGGTATAATCTCAGACCATCAAACCCTTTCTGCAAAAATCACAGAGGCAGAGTTGCTGTCTGTTATTGATGGGTTGAACAATGACCCAAAGGTTTCCGGTATCCTTGTCCAACTTCCTGTACCGGAACATATTAATTCGGTTAAAATTCTGGATGCTATCTCTCCCCAAAAAGATGTGGATGGGTTTCATCCCTTTAATGTAGGGAAATTTTTTACAGAAAAGTCCTTTTCTGATATGATTGATAAGGGACTGTTCCTCCCCTGCACACCGTATGGGATTATGGAATTATTAAAAAGATACGATATACCTGTAAGGGGTGCAGATGTTGTTGTTGTTGGACGAAGCAATATTGTAGGTAAACCCATTACCATGCTTTTACTTGCTGCTGATGCTACGGTTACTGTTTGTCATAGCAGAACAAAGGACTTAAGAGAGGTTTGCCGAAGGGCTGATATTATTGTCGCAGCTATTGGAAAGCCAAAATTTGTTACTGAAGATATGGTTAAAGATGGTGCGGTTGTTATTGATGTTGGTGTTAATAGATTGCCTGAGGGATTAGTAGGTGATGTTGATTATGCTGCTGTTTCCCAGAAGGCTTCAGCAATTACCCCTGTTCCTGGTGGTGTTGGACCAATGACTATTACCATGTTGATGGCAAATACAATTATGGCCGCCAAAAATCAGGCAGGGATTTAAGTTAGCCACAGAGAACACAGAGTTCACAGAGACATATCCTCTCAAAAAAGCAAGGAAAATGTTTCGAGCTGTACGATTATCTTAGCCCCATAGGGGTAATATGTTTGTAGCCATATGTTCACCTCACCAATTAAACCCCATAGGGGTGACATGTTAAGAACATGTCGCTCCTATGGAGCTTTTCTTGTTTGTTTTGTCCATATTCTACAAACATTTCGCCCCGCTGGGGCTAAATATGGACAAAGGACAGCTTGTAGTGGTACACCTTCTTATGTTAATTCGTGTGCCGGTTGCCAAGCATCAATATCTTCAAACCATTCGCAGGGACAAGCTTCATTACTCTCCAACCTTGAATATTGAACAAGTAGTTACCAAGTAAAAGAATTATTGAGGTGAATTGTATGAAAGAACGATTACAAAAGATTATGGCTCGGGCAGGGATTGCTTCCAGAAGAAAATCTGAAGAGTTAATCACGACCGGGTGTGTTACTGTTGATGGTCAGACAGTTACTAAGCTTGGTACCACGGTTGATTCGAGTGTATCATTAATCAGGGTTTCCGGAACACCAATAAGGATGGAGAATAAGGTTTACATCCTTCTCTATAAGCCAAAGGGATTCGTAACCACCCTTTGTGATGAGTTTAATCGTCCAAAGGTTACAGACCTCCTGCAGGGTGTAAGGGAAAGGGTCTTTCCAGTAGGCAGGCTTGATTACGATACAGAGGGGTTGCTCCTTTTAACCAATGACGGTGAGTTTACCAATGAGCTTATACATCCAAAATTCAAGATACCAAAGGTTTATATTGCCAAACTAAAGGATAGGGTTGAACCTGAGAAGATAAATGTCTTGAGAAATGGCATACGGCTTGAGGATGGCTGGACAAAGCCGGCTAAGGTATTGGTTATGAAAGAAACATCTGCCTTTACTGTGCTGAGAATTACTATCTATGAAGGCAGAAAACGGCAGCTGAAACGGATGGCAGATGCTATCGGTCATCCAATTATGGAGTTAAAAAGGATTCAGTTTGGTCCATACTCGCTGGGTCAGATGCAAAAGGGACAATGGCAGTATGTAAAACGGTTACAGATAGTAAAGCAACCATAAGGCAATAAAAAGGAGTTAAAACATGAAGGTTTCTTATAATTGGTTAAAAGAAAATGTAGCTATTAATATCCCTCCACATGAGCTATCAGACAAACTGACCATGGCCGGGCTTGAGGTAGCCGGCATAGAGGAAAAAGATGAAGATTATATAATAGATATTGAGCTTACTGTTAATCGCGGTGATTGTTTGAGTATCATGGGCATGGCTCGTGAGGTGTCTGCTATCATGAACATTGCTTTTGAGCCTCCTGAAATCCTGCAATTAAAAGGGGAAAACCTGAGTAAGATTGATATTTCTTTGCAAAATCCAGAGCTTTGTCCGAGATATACGGCAAGGGTTATTCAGGGTATAAGGGTTGAGCCATCGCCTTTATGGCTACAGAACAAGCTGAATGGGTTTGGGATACGACCGATAAATAATATCGTTGATGTGACTAATTTTTGCCTTGCTGAGCTTGGACACCCTATGCATGCCTTTGATTATAACCTGATTAATGGGAAAAATATCATTATCCGTCAAGCATTGGAGGATGAAAAGATATTGGCATTGGATGAGAAAGAATATGAGCTTTCTCAAGAGATGCTCCTTATTACAGACAAGATGTCTCCCCTTGCCTTAGCCGGTATCATTGGCGGTAATGCAACAAGGGTGAATGATAATACAACTACAATTCTTATGGAATGTGCCTGTTTTTCACCGTCATCCGTAAGAAAAACTGCCCGATTGCTTGGCATTCAAACAGAATCATCCTATCGTTTTGAAAGAGGGGTTGACCCGCAAGGGCTTATTCGTGCTCAGGATAGGGCAGCAGGGTTAATCCTTTCCATGTGTCCGGGAGCAAAGGTATCGGGTATCATTGATTGCTATCCAACTACCATACCCTCCATTGATATCTTGCTGAGGATAGAAAGGGTAAACAGGATACTGGGAACAGAGGTTACCCCTGAGGAGATGAGAGATATATTGATAAGATTGGGGTTTGAGGTAGAACCCATTGTCTTCCATGCCTATACCCTGGCAGTAAAGGTGCCCTCTTTCCGCAAGGATATTACCAGAGAGATTGATATTGTGGAAGAGATAGTCAGGATACATGGATATGAAAAGGTACCTGTTTCCTTGCCGTCTTTGACCTCCGTAGCCTTCAAGAAAAAGGCTCAGATTGTTAATGAAAAGGCAAAAGACATCTTGTGTGGATGTGGCTTAAATGAGGTAATAACTTACTCATTCCTGAACCCTGAGATGTTGGATAAGGTAGGACAGGCATTCTTGCCTGTCAACAATCCTGTCAATAATCAGGCATTCTTGCCTGTCAATCATGTGGTTGTGTCTAATCCATTGAGTGAAGAAGGGAGGCTGTTGACCCATTCCCTTATCCCTAATCTGCTTGAGGTTGTAGCACGGAATATAAATCAAGGGAATGGTCAGGTAAAGATATTTGAGATTGCCAAAGTATTTTTTAAGTCTTGCGATAATGATTTGCCTGTAGAGCAGGAACATCTTGTGATAATGATCCGGGATGATGGGGATAAGGTTAGATGGGATGGAGAAAAGCAAAAGGGATTAAGTTTTTATGATCTATCCGGCATTCTTCATGCCTTGTTTGCAGAGTTGGGTATTTGCGAATATACATTAGAAGAGACAGAAGACAAAAAATTTCATCCATATGTGTGTGCTGCGATAATGGTCAAAGATGAAAAACTTGGCTCAATCGGTCAAATCAACCCGGATATTACAGAAAACCTTAAATTGCCTCAAAATATCTATGCCCTGGAAATAGAATGGCAAAAAATAATGACACTCGCTGATTTTACCCGGAAATTTACCCCATTACCAAGGTATCCGTCTGTGATACGGGATATTGCTATTCTGGCTGAGAATGAGATGCCATCCTCTAAAATAGTTGAGATAATCCGGGAAGCAGGCAATTCATTGATTGAAGATATCAGACTGTTTGACTTGTATCATGGAGAACAGGTTTCTGAGGGGTATAAAAGTCTGGCTTATTCCATTACCTATCGCTCACCTGATAAGACTTTGACAGAGAATGAGGTGGGTATGGTTCATGAAGGGATAATCCAATTATTGATGGAAAGGTTGGGGGTAAGGGTGCGATGAATTAAATTATACTCAGGCCTCTGGGCAGGGCAGGCACAGGGGCCTGCCCCTACATTGAGACGGTGCGTATAACGCACCCTGCCTGATAACCGATTACCGATAACCATCCTTACATCTTCCCACTCTGTCCCTCTATCCTTGTTGCCTCATTAAAACAATCCTCAACCAACCTGTGTTCCTTGCCGGCAACAAGAAGGTAGGTACCCTTTGCCCTCCATGCAGGGGCAAAATCAGGATAAAGGTTAAT
>JACQYP010000178.1 GCA_016208205.1 Candidatus Desantisiibacteriota bacterium
AGCCGTATGATGGGAAACTATCTCGTACGGTTCTTAGGGGGGAAAGGGGTCATAAGACCCCTGCCCTACCCGGTCATGAAAAATAATTACAAACATACATATGAAACTCTGCACAAGAAAGGGGGAAAAGGGGACAGTTTACGCAACCCCTTGAACAACAAATACTAACAACTAAAATATCCTCTTTTGCTTCCGAGGTCTACCTTGATACCGAGGCATATCTCTATTCCCTGCATTCACAGGGACAAGCTTTAGCACGAACAAGTCGGGCAAGAAATCCTTCTCTCCCTGGGGAAAAAAGTGCCTGTCCTGTATTTCTGAAAAACTCTGCCTTTTCTTCTACTCCTTCACTTAACCACTCCTGATATTGTTTATACCCTCTCTCACCTCTTCCTTTATCTCATATTGGGCCAGAGACGTTAAGTGGTCTTCTATCCTTAGACAATAGAATTTCGCACTTGAATGAGGCCATTCCCAAGCATAGTCAACGAGTCCTGTCCGAGGCGGATTCCTTTCCCTTGTTGGTTTTTCACCTTTTTGTGTCTTGGTTAAGCTCTTTTTTTAACTAAACGACCAGAAATATATTTAGTAACTATTCAGATTCAGAGGTTCAAGGTTGATGGTTTGCTCTCTTAACCACTTAACCGTGAATTTCTGAACCGTGAACCCGAGTAGTTATCTATTCTGCACAACTACATCAATGCGTTGTTTTTCCGGCTCTGCCTGATAGCCGGCAACCTTTATCTGGTCTACCCAGATAATCAAGCTATTGGCTAAGTACTCAGCTATAGCCTGAGCCTGCCCGAGGGCTTTGGTCGGAGTGTCTCCATATGCAATGACAGAAATAGGCAAGCCAAAGTAGTCTTTTAATCTATCTGCTGTTTCTTTAAGCATAGGGAATATATCCTCTTTAATCTTGATTCGTTCTCTTTCTTCAACAAATAATGCCTTATTGGCTATGCTGATAAACAGTCCATTTTTTTCCTGATGAACAAGCCCATTGACACAAAATGGTCTGCCGACAAATGTATGAGGGTTTCCGGCCATATCTGTATAATTAAAAACATAGGTATACATATCCCCTACATTGAGTATCTCGTTTTTATCATTATAACCCTCCCAGACAACAACGATAGATTTATCACCTGACCCCTTAAACTTTTTGAAGTCGCACCCCTTGGAGTCGGTAATAACCAGATTCCATTTAGAGACAATCTTTTCGCCCTTGATTTGTGGTTGGAATGTGGCAATAGGTGTTTCTATAAGCCCCATGTATCCTGGAAATTCCGCTTGCCGGCTGGATAAAATATGACCATAAGTCTCACGCCATATCTCCAGTGTAGCAGGTGTTTTTGAAAAGAGCTGCTCCTCTGTCTCCATGGCAGGCATATCAATCTCAACCATTTCCTCTTCAATCTTGACTAAGGGTTTCTGTGTCTTTATCTCCTGCTTAATCGTGCCTTTTATGGTTACATCCTCTAATTCATCGCTTTTAGATTGAGAGGCAGCACCCTTATTCGTTGCTTCAGCAGGCTTTGCTTCCTGTGCCGAACAGACAGACACAGAAAAGAGTGTGAATGCTAACAAAAGCGGGACAATGTAAAATCTCATGTTGGACCTCCAGATACAGAATATAGAATTCAGGAGTCAGGAGGTAAAACATTTTGCATACAGAATGTTTTACCTCCTGTATTCTGTATTCTGACTCCTATATTATTACCTTCCCTCTAACTTTTCCCTCAGTTTCTCTGCTATCAATTCAGGAACAAACCCCTTCAGTTTACATCCTAAGGCAGCAAGCTCTTTCACAGATGAAGAGCTCAGGAAAAAATAAGATTCATTGGTCATCATGAACAGCGTTTCCACAGATGAATTCAATCGTTTATTTATAGAAGCCATCTGGAATTCATGTTCAAAGTCTGAAATAGCTCTTAGACCACGAAGGATACAGGAGGCATTTACTTCCTGGACATATGTTATTAATAGCCCGGAAAACTCATGCACCTCTGTTTTAGGGTAATCCTTAGTAACATCCTTAAGCATTTGGACACGTTCTTCTATTGAAAACAGGGTTGGCTTTCCACCTGTATCGATAGCAACAGCAATAATTACCTTATCAAAAATAGGAATTGCTCTCTCTACAATATCCAGATGCCCGAGGGTAGCTGGATCAAAGGTGCCCGGATAAACCGCTATTTTTTCCATTTTGTACCTCAATCGTAACTATTCAGATAGATAGGCTGAAGGCTTTTAGAAATAACCTTCAGCCTTCAATCTATCTACCTAAGTAATTACATTATACTACCCATTGCCTTATCTGTCAACATTTTTATTGAAGATACAGACGATTAAAAGCACAATACAATAAAAATCTTATCACGAAAACACGAAAGTCAGAAAACACGAAAAATTATATACTCAGCTGGGTCAAAAATAGTGATTTTGCTCACATAGAATACGATGCGTGTAACGCACCCTACACTAAATAACCACGAAACACACGAAAGACACGAAAATTAATAATCGGACAGAACTTTTCGTGTTCTTTCGTGCCTTTCGTGGTTATGTCTTAAAATACTCGATTATCTAAAACGAAAATTGCTGTGAATGCTTACCAGCTTACCAACAAGAAACAGACAAAAGATTAGAATATATTAAGAAATGCAAAAAAAGATAAGAATAATCTTGACAAACTCGAAAAAATGTGGTATATAATAATTAGAAACATTCAGCAGCCGGCTACCTTTGAGTATAGCTGAATAGTTACTGATTATTAAAACAAATCAAGGAGGAGAAAATGGACAAGGGATTTTACATGAAAAAAGGGAAAAGAGGGCTGGATATTATGATTGCTTTTGTTGGTTTATTGATGTCGCTTCCGTTTTTTATTGTTATCCCCATCTTGATAAAATTGGTATCACCTGGACCTGTGTTTTATAAACAGGAAAGGGTAGGAAGAAAAGGACAAGTATTTCATATTTATAAGTTTCGCACCATGATTCATGATGCGGAAAGACATACCGGTCCGGTAGAGGTTGTACTCAATGACTCGAGGATAATACCTTTGGGCAATTTATTAAGAGGGTTTGGGTTAGATGAAATTCCTCAATTTATCAATGTTTTGAGTGGTGAAATGAGTGTAGTTGGACCAAGACCTGAGAGACCATTTGCTGTAGAACAGCATGAAATCCTTCAAGGAAAAAGGTTGCATGTTAAGCCGGGACTTTTTGGTCCATCTGAAATTCAGTATGGTTTTTCAGATGATTCCCCTCATGTTACGATAGCGGAAAAGGTGTTCTGGGATCTGAAATATGTCAATAAGCCCTCATTAAGGCATGATATACAGCTTATCTTCTTTGTGATGCTGAAGATAATGTTTCGAAGGTGTTGCTTTGGAGAGGTTCTTTATTGTCAAAACAAAAGCCTTCCAATTTTACAGGGAAGGGAAAAAATTATTCGAGGAGGTAGGGCAATGTTAAGATTAGCAGTAAGTTTTTTAATGGGAATGTCTATTGTTTCTTTTGCTACAGCTGAGACTATCAGTTATCAGCCAAAAAATGGTATTGATACCATGATAGCAAGTGGGGTAAAAACAACATATGGGAATTATGCATATGTTCAGATAGGGAAAAATGGTTGTTCTGATCTAAGGGGATTGCTCAGATATGATTCAACAGCTGTTAATATTCCTAAGAATGCAAAGATTGAAAAGGCAACCCTGAGCATGTATCGAGTTTGTGGAAATAGCTTTAAGGTTCCGGTTGGTGCTTACAGATTGACAGAAGAGTGGAGCGAGGCAAAGGCTACTTATGTTAATAATGGATACGGTCTTGCCTGGAGCGGTGGGGCATATGCCTCTGATGTATCCGGCATAACCCTTGTTAATGGTAAACAACAGTGGTATGGTTGGGACATTACCTCAATGGTTCAGCAATGGACAAATGAAACAAATAAGAATTATGGTGTGCTGTTAAAAGAGGAAAATGGTGGTCCGGCCGGATATGTAAGCTTTGTTTCCAGCGATAATAGTTGCTATGGTCAAACATATGCTCCTAAGTGGGATATTACCTATTCTACTGAACCAAATGCGGTTCCTGAACCATGCACCCTGATTCTTCTGGGAAGCGGGCTTATCGGTATGATAGGGTTTCGCAAGAAGAAAGAACAAGTAACTGATAGTTGCAACAAGTAATGCTAAAGATAAAAGAGACAACATTGTAAGAGAGGTAGACTGAAAAGAAGCAGTGTATGGTTGCAAGAAATACAGAATGCTAAAGGCAAGGGTAATTGATGCCCTTGCCTTTGGTGTTTTTATTACATATAGCGTTCTGCAACACTCGTAAAATTTCAACTTGACACATCTGTAGTTTCGTGGTATCCTTTACTTATTATGGATAAGGTTGAACTCTTTAAGTTAATTGATAAACTTTTCGGCACTCCACTGTGCTTTTTGTTGGGGATAATTGATAAGCCTTTCAAAAGGAAACTTCCTCAACCGGCAGATATAAAAAAAATACTGGTGATTAAACTTGTTGCTATTGGGGATTTAGTGGTTGCCTTGCCTACCTTGCGAGCACTAAAGCAAGGCTTTCCTCATGCTCATTTGGCTTTAATGACCACACCAAGGGTCAGGGAGGTTGTGGAAGGATGCCCTTACATAGATGAGATTATCTATTATGATATTCTTGGCAAGGACAAAGGAATAACAGGACTAATTAAACTGATCCGTATATTGAAGGAAAAAACATTCGACTTAGCCCTGGAATTAGACCACTACTATCGAATCACCAGCCTGATTACCTATTCAGCCGGGATAAAAAATAGGGCAGGCTTTGACTTGCCGGGACAGGGAAGGAGAGGACTGGTTACGATTAAGTCCCCTTATTTAACAGATAGGCATGAGATTGAAGCATTTCTGGAAATGGCTAAGGCAGTGGGGGCAAAAAATACTCTGGCTGAATTAGTTCCGATATGGACATCTCAAGAAGATGAAAAATACATCGACTCATTTTTTAAGCAGAATAAAATTCAATCCGATGATTTTGTAGTAGCCATACATCCCGGCACAGGTCCATCAGCTACATGCAGGAGATGGGCTGCCAGGCGATTTGC
The DNA here is from genome assembly GCA_016208205.1 of Candidatus Desantisiibacteriota bacterium. The sequence continues at coordinate 5,113 of JACQYP010000178.1, forward strand.
TGATCTGGCTGATTGGCTTATCAGAGAATATAAGGCTAAGGTAATATTTACCGGTGCCCCTTCTGAGGTAGACCTGGTTAATAATATCCTTGCTTTTATGCAGGAAAAACCAATTGTTGCTGCCGGTAAGACAAGCTTAAAACAATTAGCCCAGATAGCTCGAAGGTGTGGATTATTTATCAGTGTTGATACCGGACCGTTACATGTTGCTGCGGCTATGGGGACAAGGGTTATTGGATTATATGGGCCAAATATCCCTTCTAAATGGGGACCTTATGGAGAAGGGCACCTGACTGTCTATAAACAACTTCCATGCAGCCCTTGCACCAGACAATATCTCGGACAGGTTTCAAGATGTCAAAACCCGGTATGTATGGAGCAGATAACGGTTGAGGATGTAAAAGCTCTGGTTAGTACCCTACAGCCTAAATGCCTATAAATCTGCATTCTATCCCAATAGAGGTAATCCATTGGAAAGCATAAACAACTATCCTGTAAATCCAGAGGCTATAAAGACACTGCCGGCAAGGTTTGTTAACCGATACAAACTCCTTCCTATTGATGTTACTGTTGAAACACTTACCATTGCCACCCCTCAATCCCCGGATATGCAAACCATAAACGAGATTGGGTTGCTTTTGAGTAAAAAAATAAAGCTTATTATCGTGCCTTCTCATGAGATAGAGGAAGCAATAAAAAAATACTATGGACTGGGAACAATTGAGAGTATTGTTTCAGATAATAGGGGTCAGACCTTGAATACGGAATTTGGTTCGGAATTTGGAACCAAATTCCGTATTCAAGGTCTGACCCCTGACATTACATCCCTGTCAAACGAAGCTCCGGTAATTAAATTAGTAAATGCTATTATTCGAGAAGCTGTAGAAAGAGAAGCCTCTGATATTCACCTTGAACCGTATGAAAAAAACATTATTCTTCGTTATAGGATAGATGGTGTGCTTTACGATATTTCCTCGCCGCCTCCTCATCTTTACCCGGCAATTGTTTCAAGGATAAAAATAATGGCCCAAATGAATATTGCCGAGAAGAGACTGCCGCAGGATGGACGGATACAGGTTAAAATCCATAACAAGGATATAGATTTACGGGTCTCAACCCTGCCCACAATCTATAATGAATGTGTGTCTATCAGGGTTCTGGATAAGGGGATGCTGTTTTTGAATATAGAAACCATCGGGTTGGCAGATGCAATACTAAGTAAATACCAGCAATTGATCCATCGCTCAAATGGTATTATCTTAGTCACAGGTCCTACCGGTAGTGGAAAAACTACTACGCTTTATGCTTCCTTGGCAAGGATAAGCTCTTCAGAAAAAAAGATAATTACCGTCGAGGATCCGGTAGAATACAATCTGCAAAGGATTAGTCAGATACAGATAAAGCCGGAAATAGGGTTAACCTTTGCCTCAGGTTTGAGGTCAATATTGCGGCACAATCCGGATATTCTGATGGTCGGAGAGATTCGAGACAAAGAAACAGCAGAGGTTGCCATTCAATCTGCCCTTACAGGACATCTGATATTGTCTACCATGCATACCAATGATTCAGCTACAGCGATTGCCAGATTACAAGACATGGGCATAGAGGATTTTCTTATTTCTTCTACGCTGATTGGTGTTCTTGCCCAACGATTAGTGCGAACTATTTGCTCTAATTGTAAAGGGACAGGTTGCAAGGAATGCAACAGCACAGGTGTAGGGGTAGGTTCCAAACCTACCCTAAGTTGCAAGGAATGTAATAACACAGGATTCAAAGGCAGGACAGGAATATTTGAACTATTATCCGTTAGCCCCAGAATCAAAAGATTGATTGTGGATAGGGTGGATAGCTCAAGAATAAAGGTAGCAGCTATTGAAGAGGGCATGGTTACCCTTTTGGAACAAGGGGAAGAGAAGATAGCTGCCAGGATAACAACAAGGGAAGAGGTGCTGAGGGTTATTCAAGGGTAAGAATGCGGAATTCAGAACAGGTTGTCTGGTTTACGGTTCAGATGTTCACTGTCCACGGTTGGAGAACGATGAAGCTTGTCCCTGTGAATGCAGGGGCTTGTCCCTGTGAATGCAGGAAACTGAACGGTTTGGAGGAGATATTGAGGCTTGGCAACTGGCACATGAATTGACTCGGCAGGTGTACTGCTTATGATGTAGGCTTGTCCCTGCGGATGCAGGGAATGGGTTGAGGCAACCGAAACCCATCAATGCCTTTGGTTCAAGGTTGATGGCTTGCTCTCTTAACCTCTGAACCGTGAACCTTTGAACCGTAAACCCCGCATATTTTACAGGTGGTGTCCCCATGAAAAAGAAACAGATATTGATTGTAGATGATGAACATATGTCTCTAAAGGCTATCTCAATCGCTTTGACCAAGGATAGTAATTATCAGGTAATACAAGCCTCTGACGGCAAAGGCGCCCTTAGATTAATAGAAGAAGAGCAGATAGACCTTGTGCTTACAGACATGAAGCTTCCGGATATAGATGGCATGACCATCTTAAAAAATGCCAAGCATAAGAACCCTGATACCGGTGTTATTGTCATGACAGGCTATGGAACCGTAGAATCTGCTGTTTTAGCTATGAAGGACGGGGCAGAAAACTATCTTACCAAGCCTATAAATATAAAAGAGTTACGGCTTCTAATCAGTAATGCCTTTGCCAAACAGCAATTGGCTGTAGAAAATAAGGAGCTGCGGACACAATTAAATATAAGGTACGGCTTCCAGAACATAATTGGACATAGCCCAAATATGCAGCAGATTTACAAAACCATCCTTCAGGTTGCCCCGGTTAACTGCAATGTGTTGATATGTGGTGAAAGCGGTACCGGAAAGGAATTGATTGCCAAGGCACTCCACTACAATAGCCCAAGAAAAAATAAACTGTTTTTGCCGATAAATTGTACCGCTCTTCCTGAAAGCCTTATAGAGAGTGAATTGTTTGGATATGAAAAGGGTGCTTTTACCGGGGCAATCAATAGACATAGTGGAAAGTTTGAGGCAGCAGATGAGGGGACATTGTTTCTTGATGAGATAGGGGATATGCCTCTTTCTGCTCAGGCAAGGCTTTTAAGGGTATTAGAGCAAAAGGAATTCCTCAGGGTCGGTGGGGTTTCATCGGTTAAGGTGGATGTGCGGGTCATTGCTGCTACAAATAAAGACCTTTTATTTGAGGTGCAAAAGGAGAGATTCCGAGAAGACCTTTACTGGAGGCTGAATGTTGTTGTCATCCAACTCCCGTCTCTTAGAGAAAGAAGAGATGATATTCCCTTGTTGATTGATGCCTTTATTCATGAGTTTAATCAGACAAATCAAAGAAATATCCTGGGCATCAGCCCAAAAGCCATTAATGTTCTCAT
>JACQYP010000179.1 GCA_016208205.1 Candidatus Desantisiibacteriota bacterium
ATGCTTTGTCAGACTACTCAATAGAAGAATTCCTCCTTGCATTTTATCCACCTCCCAGTGTATTTACTCTATTATACACCAAAAGGACTTTTATTTCAAGTCAGAAAAATGTATTTTTCCCACTAATCTGAGGAGAGCCCTCGTTGATTGCAGACAATGGCTTACGGTGAGTTTATCGAATGTTATAATCCAACCAATCGTCACAAGCGTAAGGAGATATGGTCAGAGACGAATCCTGAAGGTCGCTGGCGTAAGTTTGCTTATGACCAGATTGTTACTCGGGATAAAACCAGCCTTGATATCTTCTGGCTTAAGGACAAAAGCTTAACTGATCTCGATAATCTTCCTGATCCGGATGTTCTGGCCACAGAGATTATTGAGAACATCGAAGCAGGATTGGAGAGCTTTAAGGGGATTATTGAAAAATTGAAGGGATAGGATTTTTTGATAGATACAATAATGCCAAACGGCTACAATCTTGATATTGAAAATCCGCATATGCTTGAAGATGTGCAAACATATACAATTGCGGAATTAGTAGCAATGATTCATGATTCATTTCGCAGGAGCGATACGCTATTGGAAAGGCTGAAGAAGGAGCTGGCAAATGGAATATAAAAATAAATCCGAGTTGATAATCTATCAGACCAAAGACGGGCAGACAAAACTTCAGGTAAAAATGGAGGATGAGACTGTTTGGCTTACGCAAGAACAGATGGCGGAGTTGTTTGGTAAAGGGCGGACAACCATCACTGAACATATACAAAATGTATTCAAGGAAGGCGAGCTTGATGAAAAAGCAGTATGTCGGGAATACCGACGAACTGGATCTGATGGCAAAGGATACGCTGTAAAACATTATAATCTGGATGTTATTATCTCGGTCGGTTATCGGGTTAAGTCATTGCGTGGAACGCAATTTAGAATCTGGGCTACTCAGCGATTGAAAGAATATATGGCAGAGTATCTACAAGAAAATTATCCGGAATTTAAGGGGTTTACCTGACGAGGGCTTTTCAGAATGCGGCAATTTTATGAGGTTTATCGAAATAGTACATTTGTGTCAACACTGTTGACACAAATTAGCTGGTCCAGCCATCTACACATTCTTTCTAAAACAAAAACTATTGAGGAGAAAGAATTCTAATGGAAAAAAGGAGGAATTTTCTATTATGCGATTTGATAAATTGACCTTAAAGGCTCAAGAGGCAATTGCTCAGGCACAGGAGATGGCTTTAGATGAGGGACATCAGGAGGTAACTCCGGAACACCTTCTTTCTGCCCTGTTGAAACAAAAGGAAGGGATTGTTGTTCCGCTGCTTGGAAAATTAGGAATTAACCTGCATCAATTGAGCAACCAGATTGAATTAGAGCTTAAGAAACTTCCCAAGGTTTCAGGATCTGGAGCAGGACAAATATATCTTTCTCACAAGCTGAATCAGGTATTTAACGAGGCAACAAAAACAGCTGGAAATCTCAAGGATGAATACATCAGTACTGAACATCTTTTGATGGCAATTGTCTGTGAAAATAAACAATATGGAATAAATAAGGATGATTTACTCAAGGCATTGGTGAGTTTGCGGGGGAGTCATCGGGTATTTGACCAAAATCCTGAAAACACCTCACAACTTATCTTTTTAAAACAAGTGGCGTAATAGCAATGCGGTAAGTCAAATTTAAGTTTGCCTACAACAAGATAGGATTTTCAGAACAGGTTCGAAAATACTTGACAAATTTGATTTTATATGTTAATATTATGGATGTTTATATTAAGAGGTGAAAATTACGGATGGAGATAGGTGAACTCCTTAACTTATTGGTAGATAAGCGTGCTTCAGATTTATACCTGAAGGTAGCCAGACCCCCTATACTTAGAATTGCCGGGACCCTTACTCAACTTGATATGCCCAGATTGTCTCCTGATGATGTGAAAAATCTTATTTATTCAATGATGAATGATGACCAGATAAAAAAATTTGAGGAGGCTTACGATGCTGATTTCTCATATAGCTTGAGAGGGGTTGCAAGGTTCAGGGTAAATGCCTTTAAGCAAAGGGGTGTTCAGGGTGCAGTTATCAGGATGGTGCCGTATGAGATTCCTGCAATAGGTTCTCTTGGGTTGCCTCCAGTTATAGAAGAGTTAGCAACAAAACCACAGGGTCTGGTATTGGTAACAGGACCTACCGGCTCTGGAAAGTCAACTACCCTTGCCTCTATAGTTGGACATATTAATGCTACTCGAAATTGTCATATTATTACTATTGAAGACCCGATTGAGTTTTTGCATAGGGATAATATGGCTGCTATCGAACAACGAGAGATTGAGGTGGATACAAAATCTTTTCGCGAGGCACTTCGTCGGGCATTAAGGCAGGATCCTGATGTTCTTCTTATTGGTGAGATGCGTGATCTGGAAACAGTGGCTACGGCTATTAGTGCTGCAGAAACAGGGCATCTGGTTTTATCTACACTGCATACCAATGATGCTACCCAAACAGTGGATAGAATCATTGATATCTTTCCGTCAAACCAGCAACAACAAGTGCGGATACAATTATCCATGACCTTAGTTGGAGTGGTATCTCAGAGGTTATTAAAACGAATTGATGGCAATGGAAGGGTAGCAGCTGTAGAGGTAATGATTAATAATCCCTTGATAAAGGATATTATTGAAAAGGGAAATACATCTGGGATAAGAAAGGTCATAGAAAGTTCAGGAACATACTGGAAAATGCAAACCTTGACCCAAGCTGTTGCTCAGCTTATAAATAGCGGAGCCATTGCTATGGAAGAGGGATTATCTGCGGTGCCAAATGCAGATGAACTTAGGCTTGCTCTTAAAGGAACCTATGGACAGGCGAGTTTGGTCTTTGGTGATATGACGAGTATGATGGATTATTAATAATGTAGGGGCGAACCCCTGTGTTCGCCCTGATTATCTTTTTGATATAAGGAGATGAGTCGTCTCTCATCTCTTTTTTTATGATTAAATTTGTCAGAGGCAAAAAGAAAATGCGAACGATACAGGCATCTATGATCAATGAGCTTACCTATCAGCTGTGTATTAAAGCTAATTGCTCCATACTTGAGGATATCAAACAAAGCCTTGCTAATGCTTTGATTCACTCTACCGGCAGACAGAAGGATGTGTTGTCAATATTAGTTGAAAATGTAGAATTGGCTGAAAGAACAAGGGTGCCGATATGTCAGGATACAGGAATTGTGGTTGTTTTTTTGGATATAGGACAAATGGTAATGGTTGTAGACGGAAGCATAGAAGAGGCTATAAATGGTGGAGTCAGAAGGGCCTATCATGATGCTAACCTTCGTAATTCAGTAGTGTCTGACCCTATTATCCGGAAAAATACCAATGACAATACCCCGGCTATGATTCATACCAGAATAGTTGAGGGTTCCTCCTTACGATTAATTGTCATGCCAAAGGGAAGCGGCGGGGAAAACATGAGCGGACTCTGGATGCTCAAACCGGCAGATGGTATAAACGAAATAATCAATACTATTGTCATGCATGTAAAACAGGTGGGAGCATTTTCCTGTCCACCATTAATGATTGGTGTAGGGATTGGCGGGAGCTTTGAGGTTGCTCCATTGTTGGCAAAAAGGGCACTGTTGCGTCAGATAGGGAAATCTCATCCTGAACATCATATTGCAGAGATTGAGCATAAATTATTAGAAAAGATCAATAAACTACGGATAGGACCTGCAGGGCTTGGAGGCTCACCTACTGCTCTGACCGTGAATATAGAGACCTGTGCAACACATATTGCCAGCTTGCCTGTGGCAGTAAACATTTGCTGCTATGCGAACAGGCATAGTGAAGGGACATTATAAATAAGCTAAAAGTGAAACGAGAAGGAGAATGCGTGAATCCAAAGAAAATTTATATGCCATTAGATAAAGAAACAATCCTTTCCTTAAAGGCAGGGGATCATGTGTTTTTGAGTGGGGATGTTTATACACTCAGGGATGCAGCTCATAAGAGATTAGTAGAATTATACAATAGTCATCATTTGGTTGAGGGAAAAGAGAAAAAAAATCTGAACGAAAAGCTTGACATTAGTGGACAAATAGTGTATTATACAGGGCTGACTCCGTTGTTGCAGAATGGCTGCCCTAGTTCTGCAGGCCCAACGACGAGTGTGAGGATGGATAAGTATACCTCGCGATTGCTTGATGCAGGTATGGTTGGCATGATTGGCAAGGGTCCAAGGGGGTTGGATATAGTAAGAAATATTCGTGACCATCAAGCAGTATATTTTGTTACTGTTGGTGGTGCTGGAGCTTTTCTTGCTCAGAGGATAAAAAAGACAGAACTTGTTGCCTTTGAGGATCTTGGTTGTGAGGCTGTTTACAGGTTAAGTGTTGAAGATTTTCCACTCTGGGTAGGGGTTGATTCAAAAGGCAAAACAATGTGGGATACGATGCTGGGATAGTATTTTATCCACAGATTACACAGATTTTCACAGATTATTGGAAAAAGATGGAGAAAAGAGTAATTGTTTGTACGACTAAGGCATAAAGACACGAAAGGATATAAATATCATCTGAGTATTTAATCTGCGAAAATCTGTGTAATCTGCGGATAAAGATCTGTGGATTGAAATTAAGACAAGGAGATTTGTTTGAAAATGGAAAGGACATTGGTAATCCTAAAGCCTGATTGTGTATGGCGAGGGCTGATAGGAGAGGTTATTAAGCGATTTGAAGATGAAAAATTTAATGTCATTGCCTTAAGGATGCTTCATCTTTCAGTAGAAGAGGCTGAAAAATTTTATGCTGTTCATCAAGGTAGAGAGTTTTATGAAAGATTGACAAAGTATATGTCTTCATCCCCAGTTGTGAGCATGGTGCTTGAGTGTGAGGAGGTGATACTTCGTGTAAGAGAGTTGATTGGTGCAACAGACCCAAAAAATGCTGTCTCTGGAACTATCAGAAAGAAGTATGCATTAAGCGGTCTGATGAATGTTGTTCATGCATCTGATTCCCTTGAGTCTGCGAGGGAAGAGATAGCATTCTTTTTTAATGAGGATACAGTGTTTCATTATCAGAGACGGGAAAGGTAAGGTTTATAACACCAACATAGAATGTTGGGCTACATCTTATCTTGCGTGTAGCCCAAGATTCTATCTTGGCTGCTGGGAAGGATTATGATTTTACTTGCTAATATTGATATAAGTGAGATAAAAGATGCAAAAGGAAGGATAGAGCTATCCGGGCAAATAGATCCTGAAAAAAAGCAGGTTGCCTTGTTGCTGAGTGATGCCAAATTATTGGTAAAAAAGCCTGTAGCCTTTAGAATGAAATTGGAAGGAATGGGATATGGCAGGATTGAATTATCCGGCTGGTTGCAGACAGAGGTAAGTCTGCAGTGTTCTCGTTGTCTGGAATGGTTTGATTATCCATTGGAAGAAAATTTTATGGTTGACTATCATCCGGCAATTTCTAAGCCTGTTGCAAGAGAAAAAGATGATGAACACCATGGAAGCGTTGAGATTACAGAGGATGATATTTATATAAATTATTATACAGGAAATACCCTGAACATATTAGAGGAATATTGTGCACAATTGATATTATTGCTGCCTATGGTACCTCGTTGTTCTGAGGGATGTAAAGGGTTTTGTTCGCAATGCGGACAAAATCTTAATGTTAAAGAATGTAGTTGTATGCCTGCCCGGGTGTTTGAGAAAGAGGGTAAGCTTTCGATAGAACTAAAAGCTATGGAAGCAATCAGCAGTTAGTTATCAGCAGTCAGGCTCAAAAGCTGATAGCTGACGGCTGTAAGCTTATTTATTTACAGGAGGAAAAAGATGCCTAATCCAAAAAGAAAACATTCAAGAGCAAGAAGGGATAAGAGAAGGGCGAACTGGAAAGTGTCACCCCTTGATATTTCTATTTGTCCGGAATGTAATCAGCCAAAATTGCCTCATCGGGTATGTCCTGCATGTGGTTCTTATAAGGGACGAATAGTGGTGAGGATAAAAGAAGAGAAAACAGAGGAATAGGGATAACCGTTTACAGTTGTCGGTTTACGGTTTACAGTTTTTTAATCTGTGCAAACAGCTTTTAGCCCCAGAGGGGCGATATATTTATAGCCAAAATCGACACCACTTACAGTTAAGCCCTGTAGGGGCGACATGTTAAAAGCTGTAAGCGATTAGAGGGATATGTTGTGGAGAGGAAGGAGATAATATGCAAATAGCTGTTGATGCCATGGGGGGAGACCATGCCCCTGAGGCAATAGTAGCCGGTGTAATTGAGGCTGTTAAGGAATTAAGGGATGTAGAGATAATTTTAGTCGGCAAGAAAGAGCTTATTCTGGAAGAGATTAAAAAACATAAGGGGCAACATGCCTCTATTATCCTGGAAAATGCATCAGAGATTATTGAAATGGATGAATCCCCTGCTCTGGCATTGAAGACAAAAAAGGATTCTTCTATTATGGTCTGTGCTAAATTGGTTAAAGAGAAAAGGGCACAGGCAATGGTCTCGGCAGGTAATACCGGTGCGGTTATGGGATCAATGCTGATGAGCACTGGAAGATTAAAGGGCATCTTGCGTCCGGCTATTGCAGCTATTATACCAAATTTCAGCGGCGGGGTAACACTTCTTTTAGATGTTGGGGCAAATGTTGATTGTAAGCCTGCATCCTTGTTTCAGTTCGCATTAATGGGACATGTCTATGCCAATTATATCTTTGGGATTAACAACCCTCGACTTGGAATATTAAGTATCGGTGAAGAGGAATCTAAGGGGAATGAACTTACTGCAAGTGCATTTCCGCTTTTGAAAGCAAGCTCACTTAATTTTTGTGGTAATGCTGAGGGAAGGGATATTGTTAACGGGAAGTTTGATGTTATAGTTTGCGATGGGTTTGTGGGCAATGTTGCCCTGAAGTTTGGGGAAAGTCTGGCAGAAGGGATATTAAACTTTTTAAGAAAAGAGTTGACATCCACATTTATTCTTCGACTGGGTGCATTACTTTCTATGCCTGCTTTTAAGAAATTTAAGAAATTGGTAGATTATTCAGAGTATGGCGGTGCCCCTTTGCTTGGGGTAAATGGTGTCTCTATCATTTGCCATGGTTCATCCTCGTCTAAGGCAATTAAAAATGGGATACGAGTTGCATCTGAATTTGTCAGGCATGATGTGAACAGGCATATTGAGGAAATGATGGAGATATGACCTATAGGTCATATTCTATGGAGGAATTTTGAAAAAGATTCGTTCGGTAGGAATAGTTGGTACAGGAAGTTATGTGCCGCCAAAGATATTGACAAATAGTGACTTAGAAAAAATGGTGGATACCTCTGATACATGGATTGTTGAAAGAACAGGCATTCGTGAGAGGCGGATATCTTCACCGGAAACCACAGCCTCATGTCTTGGGCTGCCTGCATCTATTACAGCCCTTAAGTCTGCCGGGGTTAGCCCGGAAGATGTAGATTTGATTATTGTAGCTACATCTACACCTGATATGACCTTTCCATCCACAGCATGCTTTATTCAGAATAAAATTGGTGCATCACGGGCTGCATGTTTTGACCTCTCTGCAGCTTGCACAGGTTTTTCATACGCCTTAGAGGTAGGACAACAGTTTATTGCTACCTCTACCTATAAAACAGCATTGATTGTTGGTGCAGAGGTAATCTCTAAGGTAATTGATTGGACAGACAGGAATACCTGTATCTTGTTTGGAGATGGGGCAGGGGCTGCTGTTTTGCAACCGGTTAAAGATGATTATGGGATCTTATCCACGAGTCTGGGGGCAGATGGAAGGCTTGCTTCTGTCCTTGATTTGCCTGTTGCCGGGTGTATTCGTATGAGCGGCCGTGAGGTGTTTAAGGTTGCAGTCAATACCATGATCGAGGCTGTGGAAAAGGTGCTGGATAGTGCTGAAATATCACAGGAAGATGTTTCCCTGCTCATACCTCATCAGGCTAATATCCGTATCATTGAGGCAATGGGGAAAAGGCTGAATATCCCTCAGGAAAAGGTATTTGTCAATGTTCAAAAATATGGCAATGTCTCTGCCGGCTCAACTATTATTGCCTTAGATGAGGCTGTAAAACAGGGTAGGGTAGGGGATGGAGATATTATTGTGATTGTTGCCTTTGGCGGCGGGCTTACATGGGGGGCAACGGTGATGAGATGGGGCGGATACTTTAGGTAGATAATGCGGAATTCCGTTATCCGTGTCCGTTTAGCGTGTCCGTAGAGAAGAAAGCTCTACGATAGGAATATGGAGGACGGACACGGATAACGGACACGGAGGACGATTAAAAATGAAAACAGCGTTTGTTTTTCCCGGACAGGGGTCACAATTTGTTGGCATGGGAAGGGATTTTTTTGATAGCTTTGAGGTTAGCCGTGAGGTTTTTCAAAGGGTGGATGCTGTTACCGGCGAGAATATCTCAGGCTTGTGCTTTAATGGTCCACTTGAGGAACTTTCCAGTACAAGGTATTGCCAGTTAGCTGTATTAGCTGCAAGCATTGCCTGCTTAAGGGCGATTGAGTCTCAGAGGGGTATCTTGCCTGATATTGTGGCCGGTCATAGCCTTGGTGAGTATACTGCCTTAGTGTGTGCCGGTGCTATTGATATGGATGATGCCTTCAGGGTGGTTCAGATGCGTGCACAGTTTATGCATCAGGCATCTATTGAATACCCTGGCGGGATGGCTGCTGTTCTGGGATTGGAGAAAGAGGCAGCGGCTATGGTTTGTCAAAATGCTATGGCAGAGACAGGAGGTAGCACCTCTGGCAGAGGAATACTTGAGATAGCCAATCTCAATTGTCCCGGACAAATAGTAATTACCGGAACAAATAATAGCCTTGATAGAGGAATGGAGCTGTGCAAAGAGGCAGGGGCAAAGCGGGCGGTAAGATTAGCGGTTAGCGGCGGCTTTCATTCGAGTTTGATGAATAAGGCATCCTTGCAGTTGCAAGAGGTGCTGGATGGTGTCCTGATAAAGGATGCTATCTGCCCGGTAGTGGTTAATGTGGATGCCTCACCCAGAAGGGCAGGAAACGAGTTAAAGGATTGCCTTGTGAAACAGGTGAATCATTCGGTATTATGGGAGACATCGGTGAAATATATGATTGAGCAAGGGGTTGATACATTCATCGAGATAGGTTCGGGCAAGGTGTTGAGTGGATTGATCAAGCGGATTGATTCCGGGGTTACGGTGATGAATAATCAGGTAGATAGGCTGTAGGTGTTTAGGCTGTTAGGAGGAAACATAAGTAGTGCGAGGCTAACGCCTCGCACTACTACAGTCTAACAGCCTACAGCCTGATAGCCTAAACAAGGGGGTAATTATGTGCTGCAGGAACAATGAATTAGATGGTAAGGTTGCTCTGGTAACCGGAAGTGCTCGTGGGATTGGACGGGCTATTTGTGAAACCTTGGGTGATATGGGGACAGAGATTATTGTGGCTGATGTAAATATTGAACAGGCACAGGAAACAGCCGGTCAGCTGGGCGAAATGTTTCATAAAGATGCTCTGCCAATTGAGGTTGATGTCTCGAAAATTGAATCTGTACAGGCTATGGTGAAAAAGATACTTGACAAATTTGGAAAAATTGATATACTTGTAAATAATGCCGGTATAACCAGAGATGGATTGCTTATGCGGATGAAAGATGATGACTGGCAGAAGGTCATAGACATTAACCTGACAGGCAGCTTTAATTGTACCAGAGAGGTGGTTAAGGTGATGCTGAAACAACGATCCGGGCGGATAGTTAATATTGCCTCTATCATTGGATTGGTTGGTAATGTCGGACAGGCAAA
>JACQYP010000038.1 GCA_016208205.1 Candidatus Desantisiibacteriota bacterium
GCTGTTTTTTGAATGGTTTTGTGGGTAAGGTAAAAATTTTGAAAATTTTACCTTACCAATAATTTTTTCAAAAAAGTAACTTTTTTTTCTGAGAATCAAGTTCCCGCTTTGATTGGATATCAATAGATGAAAAACTCATCAGTTGCTTATATCGAATATTCAGTTTAGCCACGAATTGTACGAATGTAATCGGTACGGAATGCTGAAATCGGAAAAAAATGTAATAGGTCAGTGAACGGTAGGAAAACTACCAACCCGTCATTGCGAGCGACCGAAGGAAGCGAAGCAATCTTAACACATGAGATTGCTTCGTCGCAGTAGCTCCTCGTAATGACGCTCTGGTGCCTACCGTTTACTGACCTATTACAAAAAAACAAAAATTTTACTTGACAACACCGTTTTTATAGGTATATAATATATACTCAAGTAGAAATTAGAAAATCTGTGGAATCTGCGTCAAAAAAAATAAAGAAAGAAGGAGGTAGTGATAAAAACTGGGAACCCTGTAGCGTCTTCATAGTGTAAGAGGGTTTTCAGTAAAAAAAATGATAGTTACTCCATTTACATTAGCATCTTCCTCAATTTATTTCATTCTATTTATCGCTTTTCTGATTGTACCACTATTCCTGAGATGGCAAAGAACGCTTATCTTTGTTTCCTTCCCACTTATGGCGATAGCTTGTTTGATATTTGTTATTGCCGGAATATGGTCAATGATCAGTGGTACTCTTGAATCAAGGATATTAATTATTGGTTTACCGGACTTACCCTTTCATTTAAGGCTTGACCCCTTATCCGGTTTCTTCCTTGTGGTAATCGGGCTTCTTGGTTTTTTTGTCTCCATCTATTCTGCCGGCTATTGCCAGATATTTCTAAAACACCGCTCTGTCACACGATTAATCGTATTCTATTGCCTCTTCATTCTGGGAATGTTTCTGGTTGTCCTTGCAGATGATGCCTTCATCTTTTTAACAGCATGGGAAATTATGGCTGCATCTTCATACTTTCTGGTAATGTATGAGGATGAACTATCGGAAAACAGGAAGGCGGCATTTCTTTACTTAGTTGTTGCCCATGTTGGGGCTATTGCCATATTATTATCCTTTGGGTTAATGGCCGGTTTGTCAAGTGGTTTTGAAGGTTTTAACGGATATACCTTTGATGCTATGCGTAAGGCTGAATTTCCGATTGAATGGGCAAGTGTTGCCTTTTTGTTGGCATTCTCAGGGTTTGGGGCAAAAGCGGGTATAATTCCCCTTCATGTCTGGCTGCCGGAGGCTCATCCTGTTGCCCCATCGAATGTCTCTGCCCTGATGAGCGGGGTGATGATCAAGACAGCCATTTATGGGATAGTTCGGATTACCTTTGACATTATTGGAGACTTCCCCTGGTGGTGGGGTGCGATTGTTCTGATATTCGGACTGCTGTCTGCGATTATGGGTGTGCTTTATGCCCTTATGCAGCATGACCTGAAAAGACTGCTTGCCTACCATTCTGTAGAAAATATAGGTATTAGTCTCATTGGTATTGAACTGGCCATGATCTTTGCATCCTCTCATTTGCCTGTCCTTGCCAGTCTTGCCCTTATTGCCGGGATGTATCATACCCTCAATCATGCCATATTTAAGGGACTTTTGTTTATGGGTGCCGGCTGTGTGCTTCATTCTACGCACAAAAAGGATATGGAGGAAATGGGCGGGCTGATCCATAAAATGCCATGGACTGCTGCCCTTTTCCTTGTAGGATGTGTCTCGATTTCTGCACTCCCTCCCTTTAATGGATTTGTCTCTGAATGGCTCACATTCCAGGCATTTCTTCTTTCCCCATCGCTTCAGGGACACTTTCTTAATCTGCTTATTCCGCTGGGTGCTGCCATACTTGCCCTTACCGGTGCACTTGCCGCAGCCTGTTTTGTCAAGGCATTCGGGGTAACATTCCTGGGACACTATCGAGGTCATCATAATCCTCATATTCACGAAGTAGGCTGGTTTATGCGGATTGGGATGATCCTGCCGGCTATTATGTGTTTTATCCTCGGTATCATACCAACTGTAGTTATAGAGTGGTTAGATATACTTCCAGTTACCCTGATAGGTGCTGATATTGCCCAAACTGCCGGCAGCTTTGGCTGGTTATGGCTTACCCCTATCAGTTGGCAGAGGGCATCTTATTCCGGATGTATTTTCTTTGGATGTCTTTGCACATTCGTCGGGATGACCTATCTTTTTCTCCACATTCGCAAGAGAGCCATACATAGAGCACCACTCTGGGACTGTGGCTTTGAAAAGATAACCTCAAGAATGCAGTATAATGCTACATCCTTTTCCATGCCTATCCGCAGGATATTTGGATTTCTTTTCAACATCAGGGAAGAGGTAATGACAACGACCTTAAAGGGTGGTGGTCAGGGGTTGCATTACCGGCTCAGGATACGGGATCGTTTCTGGGACTGGATGTATAAACCTATAATTGAGAGCAGCTTCTGGATATCCCGCAAACTTGGAAAGCTTCAACATGGAAATATCCAGTTTTATCTTATTTATTCTTTTGTTACTATTATTGTGTTGTTGTTGTTTTTGAGGTAAGCAGTCAGCGGTCAGCAGTCAGATAAAGAATGATCTGAAGCTGATGGCTGATAGCTAAAAAAGGTGAACAAAATGTACCCATACATCATAGAAATAATCCAGATTATTATTGTCCTCTTACTTGCCCCTGTTTTTGTGGGCTGGATACGGTGTCTTAAATGCTGGGTTCAGGGTCGTTCTGCCCCTGGATTGTTGCAGCCATTGAGGGATATTGTCAAGCTCTTTGGTAAGGATATAATCCTGGCTGAAAACGCCTCATGGATATTCCGTTTTACACCCTATCTTGTATTTAGTGTCTGTATCTTAGCCGGGGGGATTATTCCCATACTTTTCAAGGATTTACCCCTCTGTGCCACAGCGGATGTCATTGCCTTAGTGGCATTATTTGCTCTATCCAGATTTTTCACTGCTTTAGCTGGAATGGATATTGGCACTGCCTTTGGCGGGATGGGTTCAAGCAGGGAGATGATGATCGCCTCATTGGCTGAGCCGGCAATGCTTATGTCCATCTTTACCGTCTCACTGATTAGCCAGTCCACATCCCTGTCTCAGATGACACAGGTAATTATCTACCAAAGGCTGCTTATTCAGCCATCAATGGCTTTTGCCTTAGTGGCATTTATCTTGATTGTTATCGCTGAAACAGGAAGGATACCAGTAGATAATCCATCGACCCATCTTGAGCTGACCATGATCCATGAGGCAATGATTCTGGAGTATTCCGGAAGGCATTTAGCCCTTATAGAGTGGGCCGGCATGTTAAAGCTCTTTCTTTTTACAACTATTGGTATCGCCGTCTTTTTCCCCTGGGGGATTGCCTCGTCAGGCAGTATAATAGATGTCCTGCTATCGATTGCTTCCTTAATCATAAAGCTTGGAATTGTCGGGATCAGTATTGTTCTTATAGAAACCGGCTTAGCAAAGATGAGGATATTCCGTGTCCCTGAGTTTCTGGGAATTGCGTTTATGTTTGCAACATTGGGGATGCTGTCGTATTTTATATTGGAGAAATAAGGGAAAGTTGTAGGTTGTAGGTTGTGGGTTGTAGGTTGTAGGTTGTAGTCGTCGTAACTTATAACTTACAACTTACAACTTACAACATATAACAACATATTCAAATTGGAGAATCATCATGTCTATGTCTCTATTAGCACAAATAAATAAAGATTTTGCCGCCCTTATCCTCCTGACATCTTTTGGGCTTCTTGTACAGAGGAGGATATATGCTCTCCTGCTTCTGTTCGCCTGGCAGGGGTTATTCCTTTCCATCAGTACGGCAATAGTTGGTTTTGTGGCTGGGGCATATCATCTCTATATAGCCGCTATCCTGACCCTGCTCCTGAAGGTTATTCTCATCCCCTATGTTATACATATCCTTATCCATCGCTTACAGATCTATAAAGAGGTAGAAAATCTGACAAATATTCCCTTGATCATGTTGATTGGTATTGCCTTAGTTATATTTTCATATCATTTAACCACACCTATCCGGGAGTTATCTACCCTGATGACCCGTTCCACGATTGCGGTTGCCTTAGCTACGGTTATGCTTGGGCTTTTGATGATGATTACCCGCAGGCATGCAGTAACACAGGTTATAGGATTTCTGGCTCTGGAAAATGGGCTCTTTTTTGCGGCAACGAGCACCACCTACGGTATGCCGTTTGTGGTTGAGCTTGGTGTTGCCCTTGATATACTGATAGCTGCGTTTATCTTCGGCATCTTCTTTTTCCATATTCGTGACACCTTTGATAGTTTAGATATAGAGCAGATGTCAAAATTAAGGGAGGAGGAGTAAAAACAATGATCTTGCTCATCTTACTTGGCATATCCCTTTTTTCAGCAATAGTCCTTGCCTTTGTTGGTGACAGGAAGTTTGCCCCGGAGATAAATATCCTTGGCTCTACTTCAACCTTTGGGGCAGGTATAGCCCTGGCATTGCAAGTCTATCTTCATGGTCAGATTATTGCCGGTGGGAAATTCTTCTTTGTTGATGCCTTTAATGTCTATCTGGCGACTCTTACCACCTTTGTTTCTATGACTACGGCCATCTTCAGCCGAAGATATATGCGATGGGAAAGGGAGCATGGCCGGATAGGCAAACATGGAATGCGTTTTTACCATGCCATGTTTCAACTTTTTATCTTTGCCATGTTGCTTGCCCTTTTGACAAACAATGTTGGTGTACTCTGGATAGCCATGGAGCTTGCCACCCTGTCAACGGTTTTATTGGTATCCCTGTATCGCAGTCCAACAGCTATTGAAGCGGCATGGAAATACTTTATTCTTTGTGGGGTAGGGATTGCCCAGGCATTATTTGGGACAGTACTTCTCTACTTTGCTGCAGAACGGGTTCTGGGTGCAGGTGGTGAGGCACTGCTCTGGACAAACTTAAGTATGGTCAGTGATAAGCTTGAACCAACTATTCTTTCGTTGGCATTTGTGTTTTTAATGGTTGGATACGGCACAAAGATCGGGCTTGTCCCTTTGCACAACTGGCTCCCGGATGCTCACAGTGAAGGACCGACACCGATATCGGCTGTCCTTTCAGGGCTTCTCTTAAATGTTGCCCTCTATGCCCTGGTGCGGTGTAAAATTCTTGTTGATGGATCAACCGGTACACATCAGGCTGGATATATCATGATGGGGTTTGGCTTGCTGTCTATCCTTGTTGCGGCTTTTTCCCTTTTAAGGCAGAAGGATATAAAACGGCTGTTTGCTTATTCATCCATAGAGCATATGGGAGGCAGAAGGATATAAAACGGCTGTTTGCTTATTCATCCATAGAGCATATGGGGATAGCTACCTTTGCCTTTGGGCTTGGCGGGCAGATAGCTACCTTTGGTGCCCTTCTCCATATGCTGGTTCACAGCCTGACAAAGTCCTCGATATTCTTTACCGTGGGTCATGCCTCTCAGATGCATGAGAGCCAGGAGATGGATAAGATAAAAGGGCTTTTCCGAGGTAATCCCTTAGTTGGCTGGGGGCTTATATTTGGGGTTATGGCCATAGTCGGTATGCCGCCCTTTGGTGTTTTTACCAGTGAATTTCTGATATTGACCGCAACCATGAAGGATGCACCCCTTTTGACACCCTTGTTCTTGATTGGTCTTGGGGTAGCCTTTGCCGCCCTTTTCAGAAGGGTTGCACCCATGGTTGCAGGACCGATTCCATCTATTCAGAAACCACTAAAAGCTGCCCATGTGCCGGTGCTGTTACATCTGATTATAGTCCTTGTTCTCGGTTTATATATGCCGAAATTTCTGTCCCAATGGTTTCATTCAGCCATAAAGTAGACGAAGCGTCCCGCTTCGTATCTTACACATTTAGTACTGCAAAGGAAGCTATCAATGCATACATTAACAGACAATCTAATCGGGATACAAACCAATCCGGATAAGAAACAATATCCGGCAGATATTCATACCTATCTCGTTGGCAAAGAGTTTTTAACGAGTCGGGACGACTCGTCTACTCCATTCAGGGATGTGGCAAAGGTGATGAAGGCAAGCGGGGCAAGGCTTGTTGCCCAGTGGGCTACGGATGAAACATTGTTTGCAAGGGGATTTGGGATATATGCCTGCTACGGAAAGGATACAGAATACTTGATTGTTAAGGCATACATGCCTACAGATGACCCGACATTTCCCAGCCTGACAAAAAAGTTTGCCTCAGCTTATCGTTTTGAACGGCAGATAAACAGCCTGATGGGTGTTGTGCCTGTAGGACATCCTGATTTGAGACCATGGATAAAGCTTGAGGACTGGCAGGAGAATGTCTATCTCTTAAGAAAGTGCTTTGAGTCTTGCGAAAAGATCCCAAGGGTAAAAGGGAAATATCCATGGATAACAGTAGGTGGTGAAGGGGTTTACGAAATACCTGTCGGGTGATACTACGGTTGCCCATAGCCTGACCTATTGCCGGGCAGTAGAAGCAATGACCGGATGTCATCCCCCGCAAAGGGCATTATGGCTCAGGGCTCTGATGCTTGAGCGGGAACGGATAACAAACCATCTCTGGGATATTGGAGCAATAGCCAATGATGTTGGATTTGCCTTTATGCTCTACCAGATGTCAATACTTAAAGAGAGGCTTATGCGGACAAACCGGCAGCTCTTTGGTCATAGATTTATGATGGACAGGATTGTCCCCGGGGGTGTTACCATTGACCTTACTCAAGAGGGGAAAGATATAATCCTATCTGAGATGGATTGGTTATCAAAAGAATTTGAGCGGCTTGTTATTATCTATGATAGAAACTCTTCTATGACCGAGAGATTAGTAAATACAGGCATACTTCTTCCTGATAAGGCATTGGAGCTTGGCGTTGTTGGGTTTGTTGCCCGGGCAAGCGGGCAGAAAATAGACTGTCGTGTTCAAAACCCTTTCGCCCCCTATGATCAGATTATTCCCAAAATGACTGTGCTTGAATCAGGGGATGTCTATGCCCGTGCCTGGGTCAGGATTGAAGAGCTACGGGATTCGATAAGGATTATTCGAGAGATATTAAATAATTTATCGGATGGCAATATTGCTGCCGGATTTAATCAGCCGCCGTCTGATAGTGCCGGCATGGCCGTTGTTGAGGGATGGCGTGGTGAGATAGTTTATTGGATACAATCAGGGCTTGCAGGTGAAATAAGCCGGTGCATGGTTCGTGACCCATCCAGCATCAATTGGCTTGCCTTGGAGCAAGCGATTATAGGGAATATTGTGCCTGATTTTCCGGTATGCAACAAGAGCTTTAACCAATCTTACTCAGGATGTGATTTGTAGGGGGTTTCTCAGAAGAATTCAGAATTCAGGAGTCAGGAGTCAGAATAAACAAAGCGACAACTTTGACCTTCCACCCTTTGACTTTATTATTCTGACTCCTGATTTTGCTTAAGAGGTGCTATATGATCAAAATACTTCACCAGATATTTAGAACAGGGATTGTCACCGAACCCTTACCCTTAGAGATTGAGGCAGGGGTAATAGAGGTTGGTATCGAGATAGAGGATATAATCAAGAAATGTTTCCATCGAAGCCTTGTTATCAGGGAGATAGATGCTGGTTCATGTAATGGATGTGAATTGGAGATACATGCCTTAAACAACCCTATCTACAACTGTGAACGATTTGGCCTGCATTTTACTGCCTCACCAAGGTTTGCAGACATGCTTCTCGTTACCGGACCTGTATCGATAAACATGGAGATAGCCCTTCGCCGAACATACGAGGCTACCCCTCCTCCAAAGATGGTAGTATCTATTGGTGATTGCGGATACAATGGTGGTATATTCCAGGAAAGCTATGCCTCACTTGGCGGTATAAACAAGATAATACCGGTAAATGCTTATATTAAAGGCTGTCCACCAACACCTACGGATATATTGAAGGGGATATTGGGGTTATTGCAGAGTGGGATATAACTACGAAAGGCACGAAAAAGTTCTGAAAGATTATTAATTTTCGTGTGTTTTGCGTGTTTCGTGGTTATTTATTTAGCGTAGGGTGTGTTTCACTTCCTGTATTCTTAGATGAGCAAAATTGTTATTTGGACTCCACAGAGTATACATTAAAAAAGAATTTTTTAGCGTTTTTCGCATCTTTCGTAGTTATATCTTTAGCAACTTAAATATCGCTACGCAATTTATCAGTTGAGCAGGGACAGAGCACTACTTTATTACTTTTAGTGTCCAGGAACCCAAGCTTAACCCTAATATTACTACAAACAAAGAGACTATTAAAAGTTCCATTTTTTATTCACCGCTCTTCTTTAAGATTTTAACTGCTACTACATAAAAAAATCCATACCCCAATAAAACCTACTCCCACATTAGCAATATAAAAGAGAATAGGAAACTCTGCTTTAAGAAGCATACCCATAGTAGGAGCTACTATCATTACTGCAAAAGTTATTTTTGCTAATCTTAAAAAGAATTTAGCTCTTGTTAGCTATTAGCAAGTGCAGTAATATTTATCTGTATTATGCTCTCTGTGGCTCTTTCTTCTTCTATTTCGTATATTATACCAGTATCAGGTGTTAACGTCAACAAGAGAATAAGATTGGGCACAAAGCAGTAGCTATGGGAGGGATGGCAGACTTCTGAAGGAGGTACCCCCTTCAGAAGTCTGCCATCCCTCCCATAGCTGGAAAAATAATCAGATTATGCT
>JACQYP010000184.1 GCA_016208205.1 Candidatus Desantisiibacteriota bacterium
ACCTTCTCTTATTGCCCTCAAAAATAGGGCATCCCTATCATCATGGAATAAACATGGATGCTCTCTTGCCCTTTCTATGCCCTCTTAGAGGCAGATTTATGGGGTAGTGTGAATTCAGAATTCGCTTTATCGAATATTCAGACAGCTACAAATATCCTTGACAATAAGAAAATTGCATAGTACAATAGTAACCGTTCACCGTGAACAGTTACAATACTAAGGAGTATTATTATGCAACAGACCATAAAAAACTCAACAGATTATACCGGCATAGGTCTTCATACCGGGAACAAGGTGCATCTTCGTTTTTGTCCCGGCTTACCAGATACCGGGATTGTATTTTTTCGGGTAGATATGCCTGATAGCCCTTGTATATCGGCAAGGATTGAGTATGTTAATAATACTCATAGAGGGGTTTCGCTGAGGAATGGCTCATGTGAGATAAAGATTGTTGAACACATTCTGTCAGCAATAAATGGGCTAAGGATAGATAATCTGATTGTAGAGGTATCAGCTCCAGAGCTTCCATCTGGTGACGGCAGTTCTCAAATATTTGTAGAATTACTTAAAAAAGCTGAGATTGTCTGTCAGGATGGGTGTGAATCAAAGCTACCCATCAAGATATTATCCCCTGTTTGGGCATCAACCAAGCAGGGTCATATCGTTATTCTTCCATCAGAAGACTATCGGATTAGCTTTGTCCTTCATCTTGAGAATTCTTTTGTAGGCTCTCAATTTGTCTCTTTTTCTATCTCTCCGGAAATTTTTGAGAGAGAGATTGCATCGGCGAGAACATTTGGCTTTCTTTCAGAGGTAGAACAACTTAAAAGCCAGGGGCTGGCAATGGGTGGAAGCCTTTCCAATACTGTAGTTATTGGAGAAAGCGATTATTTGAATAACTTGCGGTTTAAGGATGAATTGGTCAGGCATAAGATTCTGGATCTGATTGGTGATTTATCTCTAATAGGCAGACCCATTCTTGGACATGTCCTTGCTGTTAAATCAGGACATAATCTTAATCTCATCCTTGCTCGTAAAATATCAGACTTGTATGGTAGTGCGAGGCTTTAGCCTCGCACTACTGTCTAAATGCCTACAGCCTATCTACCTGAGTAGTCACCCATTTGTTACAAATACCCTTGCATCTCCTGTTGTTTTAATTTATCAACTATCTTTTTTACATCCTCTGTTTTTTCCTTTGGGCAGATCATGATAGCATCATCTGTATCTACAATGACCATATCATGGACACCAAGAAGGGTAATCAGCCTTTTGGATCTTTTAGATGTTGAATATATGATATTTCTGCTGCTCTCAATGCCTGTATATTCTGCCCCATTAACTACATTTTCATTGTCATCCTTTGGAATAATCTTGTCCATAGATGCCCATGAACCAACATCATCCCATGGAAATACTCCCTCAACAACCACAACATTTTTCGATCTTTCCATGACCCCAAAGTCAATAGAAATAGCCTCTTCTGATGGTAATGATTCAAAAACCTCCTCAGTAACAATATCAACTTCTTTGTCTTTTTCGTCAGCTTTTTTGAGTGCAGACTGGATTCTCATCAATCCTGCATAGAGATGCGGCATATATAGGGCAATCTCATCAAGCATTACCTGTGCTCGGGCAATAAACATCCCTGAATTCCACAGGTATTTTCCGGAATCTACATATTGTTCAGCCACATCAATCTCTGGTTTTTCTACAAACCTTTGCACCTCAAATATTCGTATCCCCTGGTCATTGACAGGGTTTCCTTGCTGGATATATCCATATCCAGTAGCAGGATGGGATGGTTTGATTCCAATAAGACAGATATTGTTGTGAGTTGTTGCATAGTCTATTGCTTTAAGGAGATGCTGACGATAAAGATCTTCATTCTGGTAATAATGATCTGCTGTTTCTAATAAAACGATTGCATCAGGGTCCTTGTGCAAAAGATGGATCATGCTCAAGCCGATACATGGGGCAGTATTTCTGGCAACAGGTTCAAGGATGAATCCAATATCCGGCAGATCTTGCTTGATAGGTTCATAGAGATGATTGCCTGTGGCAACATAAAATTTATCCCTTTCAATGATAGGGATCAATC
This sequence comes from Candidatus Desantisiibacteriota bacterium, assembly GCA_016208205.1. Next base: position 2,102 of record JACQYP010000184.1, read on the forward strand.
TATCCACTGTTTCCTGAATCATAGACTTATGACCGGCAATGTGCAAGCATTGTTTTGGAATAGACTGACGGCTTACAGGCCAAAACCTTGTCCCTCTTCCACCAGCCATTATAACTGCGTATACAGACATTGAATGTGCTCCTTAATATAATTATCAATTGTAACTACTCAGGTTGTCTGGTTCACGGTCAGAAGACTTGCATTGTCAATTCGTGTGCCGGTTGCTAAGCCTTAATATCTTCAACCTGTTCAATCCCCTGCATTTGCAGAAACAAGCTTCATCGCTCTCCAACCTCAAGCCGTGAACCTCTGAACCGTGAACCCGAGTAGTTACTATCAATTATTCATTATTCCAGACTTCTACAATCTCCACTGCGTCAAGGAGTGAAAAGCGTTAAAAAACAATAGGACAGGCCTTTTGTTGCTAAATTGGACATTCAAGAAACTAAAGCTTGTCCCTGCATTCGCAGGGATCGGTAATGGGTCAGCAGCGGTAGACAACACCTCAGCGTCATTGCGAGCATCATTGCGAGAAGCTACTGCGTGGGTAGACAGTACCTCAGTGTCATTGCGAGGAGCTACTGCGACGAAGCAATCTCGCTGCGATAAGATTGCTTCGTCGCAGTAGCTCCTCGCAATGACGGGTTGGTAGTTTTCCTTATTGCTTGCTAACTCATTACGGAATATCTTCAATTTCGTTACAAAATATCCAAAAATTTTCTTGTCACATTGTAGAAGTCTATTATTCATTATTCATTCTCTTCAATACCCCGTGGTTTGCAGCACCCATTTCATGACAATATCTGCATAGTTAATAACCATTCTACAGAATCGCTCATTATTGCTCGCATGCTTTTCCATCTCTGCAGCAGATTTTGCGGCTACAATAACATCATCGGGTATCTGAATCATATTTGTTAATTCATGAATAAGGTTAGGAATGCTTGTTTTGGTAAAGCTTTTTCCATGATATTCTATGATTGCTTTTAATCCAAATTCTATAGAATTTCTGGCGTTTCCAAAAGCCCAATCATAGTTCCGAGACTCCATGCTTGTCCGTGCTGATTCAAGGGCTGCTTCTGCTTGATCAATAAGTTCACTGGTTTTTGTCATTTTTTCCTCCTCCTGCTCAATCTACCTGTGCAATTAATATATCCACAAATTTTTTTATCCACAGATTTCACAGATTCACACAGATTTAGTAAATATTAGACAGGATTACACAGAGGAAACAGAAAGATCTTGTTCATCTTGTCAAAAAAGTTTCTTTTAATCTGTGTAATCTGCGTAATCTGTGGATTCTTTTGTGTAATCTGTGGATTAAATTTTGTCCACTTTCTTGCAAATAAACCCCATACCTGCTTCCATAAGCTTGTGAAGCCTGTCCTGACTTGCTGCTTCTGCATATATTCGTATCAATGGCTCTGTGGCTGATTGTCTGATTAATAACCAGCTGCCATCCTCTATAAAAAACTTATTATTTTCAACCCTTGTTACCTGCAAATCACCAAACCTTTTCAAAGGATTGTGTTGTAACGATTCCGACAGGACACCCATTTCCTCTTTTGAGATGCACATATCCATGCGTTTGGTAAAAAAATACCCAAATTCTTCATACAATCCCTGAAGAATATCTCGAACACTCTTTTTATCTTTTTTGTCCAAGGATTCGGATGCCAACATCTCTACTGTCAGCAGGCATCCAAGAATACCATCTTTTTCAGGAATATGCCCGGCAATGGTAAGTCCCCCTGATTCCTCCCCGCCAATAAGCATGTTTTCTTTCCTCATTATCTTGGCAACATTTCTAAAACCAACATTGGTCTCTGCACATGGAACATTATACTTTTTGGCAATAGCATCTATGAGATGAGTGGTTGTTATTGTTTTGACAATACCCCTTGCCTCTCCCTTTTGCCCACGGGTTTTAAGCATATAATGTACCAGAAGGGCAATCATCTGATTGGATGAAATATACTTGCCATCGCTGTCAATTATCCCAAACCTGTCTGCATCCCCATCAGTAGCAAGACCAAGGCAGGAATTAGATGATACTACCAATTGTGAAAGCTCTTGCAAGGAATCCTCATTAGGATCTGGAGACCTTCCGCCAAATAAGGGGTCACGATTGGTATGTATGGATACAACCCGGCATCCGGCACAGGTCAGGATATTGCCGAGATATTCTATGGCACACCCAAACATGGGATCAATTGCCACAGATAACCCTGCTTCTTTGATTAGCTCCATATTAATAAGGGTTTTCATGTGTTCAAGGTATTTTTCTGCAGGCTCAACAGGCAGGATAACACCGGATGTAATCCCTTGTTGATAGGTTATCCTTTTAATCATGGTATTCCGCATAGTATTTGCTTGATTGGTAATCCATGCTGTTGCCTCTTTTGAGTTTGATCCGCCATGCGGGGCATTAAACTTTAAGCCATTATACATGGGAGGATTATGGCTGGCAGTAATCATTATCCCTGCTGCTGCCCCTCTCCTGACTATTTCATAAGCAATTACCGGTGTAGGGGTTGGAACAGGGACAAAGAAAACATTTATTTGATTACCGGCAAGAACCTCTGCCACACATCCGGCAAATTCATCAGAGAGAAAGCGGCAGTCATATCCGACTACAACGCCCGACAGAGAAGAAGCATATTCCTTCCCTGCTTGCTGTTTAAGATAATCAGCAATTGCCTGAGCAAGAAACAAGATATTATCAAAGGTAAATTCCTTAGCGATTATTGCCCGCCAACCTGATGGGCTTAAATGTATTCCACGCATGATTTGCTACCTCAAATCAGAATACAGAATTCAGAATACAGGAGTCAGGATAAATGCTCCGAACAAATTAATAGGTTTTTTGGGCATGGTTCAAAACTGTTCACTACAGGGTTTACAGAGACACAGAGAATAACAACCCCCTTAATCCCCCTTTTTTAAGGGGGAATTAGAGAAATATAACCATCCTCAGTTTGTTACCCTGATTTGAACCATGCCGTTTTTTGCTACACGATTAAGTCTTGAAAACTACCTATGGGTGTTCCCATTCTGAATTCTGACTCCTGTATTCTGTAATTACTGCTTAATCCTTTCAACATACTCAGCTATCAAGCCTTCCGCCTTTTCTGTACTGCTGCTTTCTGCATATAGATGAAAGCTTGCCTCATCCGGATCAGGCAAAAGCAATATCCAATCCTCATTGTGATAAATCTTAACCCCATCTATTAATTCTATGGTTTTGTCTGTTGTTTCTTCAATCAATTGCCTCATCACCGTTCCCTTCATCTCCCAGGAACAATGAACCTTTTGGTGACTAACAAAGAATGGCGGAACGCTTTCTGCAATAGACCAGAGACTTTTGCCTGTTTTAGACAATAATTCAAGTATCTTTACCACAGCAAACATTCCATCAAATATCTGATGGAATTGGGGAAAGATAAAACCACCATCTCCATCACCCACCAGAAAAGACTCTTTTTCCTCACATATACCTTTACTGGTTATCTTCGTTCTTTTTACCCTGTTTGGACATATTTTATCAATAATACGGGTAGTATTTATTGGTGCTGCCACTGTTGCCCCGGGTGAGACTTGAGCAACCATTTGACATACAGCAGCAAAGGCAATCTCTGTTGGAATAATATTACCCTTTTCGTCTACCAGAAATACCCTTTCTGCCTCCTGATCAAGAAGAAAACCAATATCTGCTCCAAGGGTTTGCACAATATTAGAGAGTTGTTTCAGCGATTGATTCATCTTTGTTGGACTGCTGATAAACCTTGTCGTGTCAAGATAAGCGTTTAAGGAAATGACATCCAACCCAAACTCTCCCAGTATAGATGGGAATATGGTTGCAGCCGAACCAAAACAGTAGTCAATTACTATCTTAAAATTCTTATTCAAATTAGGGCGATCTATGGCACGAAGGAATCCCTCGCGATAGCATTCTATTGTTCTGTATGGAAATGAAAGAACCCCTGTTTCTTCTGTTTTTGCCCGTCTAAAATCCTCTCTAAAGAAAAGTTGCTCAATCCCCCTTTCCTTGGATACCGAAATATCAAGCCCTGATGAATTAAAAAATTTAATCTCCAGCATCCTTGGATCATCAGATGCCCTTCGGACATGAATGCCGCCCTGATCCCCCATGGTTCCTGCCTGATACCGGGCAACAGGCATGGGGAGTGCCCCCAGATCCCAGACATTTGTACCTACAGAGAGGATGCCTGAGATTAATGCTCGATTGATCATTCGTGAAACCTTATGAGAATCACGGCTGGTTATTACGGTTGTGTTGGGTGAAAAGCTTGCCCCATAGGCAGCTCCAAGCTTGGCAGCAAATTCCGGGGTAATCTCCATGTTTGCCAGACCAACAACCCCACCCGTTCCAAACAGGGACCTGCCCCATTTTTCTCCCCAGATAAGGCTTGAGGAAAGGGTTGCCCCTGCCTCAACCTGCTTAAACGGCCAGACCTTAACATTTGCTCGCAGGACAGAATTTTCTCCAATATTGCATCCATCAGAGATCAATGCCCCTTCCTTGAGGATAGCATTTCTTCCAATGGTAACATTATTTGCTACCACATTTTCATTTAATTCACACCCAAGGGCGATAAATGTTTCATCCCAGATAACAGAGTTGGTAATCTGAGAATTTCCCTCAATAATACAATTATCTCCAATAACTGTATTTGTCAGCTTTACTTCTTCACCAATTCGACAATCATTTCCAATAATTACACCATGCTCCAGATACACATTATCTGATAATTCCGTTCCCTTTCCAACCCAGAGATTTTTATCTTTTTTTATACCATGAATATCTAATGAAATCTTATTAGAGAGGATGTCATAGTGTGCTAATCTGTATTCCTCTAAATTTCCAATATCCTTCCAGTAACCAGGGGCAATATATCCACACAATGCCCCATTTTCCTCCAGCAACCTTGGGAAAAGATTCTTACTGAAATCAAACTCCTTATTCTCTGGAATATACTTAAATGTTTCCGGTTCAAGGATATAGATTCCGGTATTGACTGTATCGGAGAACACCTCCCCCCAGCTTGGTTTTTCTAAGAATCTTTCAATCTTTCCATCTGGCGAGACAATAACAATGCCGTATTGAAGCGGGTTTTTTACCCGGGTCAGGGTAATGGTAGCTAAGGCACCTTTTTCCTGATGAAAGTTGATAATGTTTGAAAGGTTAAAATCTGTAAGCACATCGCCGCTGATGATAATAAACGGCTCGTCTAAATATTCAGCTGCATTTCTCACGCTGCCGGCAGTGCCCAGGTCTTCCACAGCAGTTACATACTCTATATTTACCCCAAATCTTTTTCCATTGTCAAAATAGTTTTGAATGATTTCCGGCTGGTAATACAGGATAGCCACAATTTCAGTAATATGATGTGTCTTTAATAGCCGAACAATATGCTCCATAATAGGTTTGTTAGCCACAGGTACCATTGGTTTGGGAATATTACATGTCAAGGGTCTCATCCGAGTGCCGAATCCGCCGGCCATAATTACTGCTTTCATAATTGCCTCCTTTGGGTGTAAAAAAGGGTTCAAGGGGTCGAGGGGTCAAGTGAAGGTAAACTCCTTAAACACTTGAACCCTTGAATCCTCGACCCCTTTTTATACTACCACACTATTTGCTAATATAGCAAACTCTTCAAGACTCAACGTCTCACCCCTTCGAGAGGGATTAATGCCTGCCCTTTGAAGGATTGCCCCTGCATCCTCGCCTAATACAGGGAAAAGGGCATTTCTCAATGTCTTTCTTCTCTGCCCGAATGCAGCCCTTGATAATTGAAAGAACAAGACCTCATCCCTTACATTAACCGGCGGGGTATCGAGAGGATATAGTCTTAATATATCAGAATCTACCTGTGGCTGTGGGAAAAAGCATCCACGCGAAACATGCCTTACCCTCTCTACCTGACTATGATAATTAACAAAGATAGAGAATGAACCATATTCTTTTGTCCCTGGTTCAGACAATATCCGATTGCTAACCTCATGTTGAATCATAAGGATTATAAGGGAGATAATCCCTTTTGTCTCCAGTAGCTTAGTAATTACCGGTGTCGTAATGCAATAAGGAAGGTTAGCTACAACCTTTAGTTTTCCTGCATCTATCAGATTTTTTAGATCAACGGTTAAGATGTCTGCCTGAATATACCTGATATTAGAAAATTCCTTGAGATTCTCTTGAAGGGCTGTCATTAACCCTCGATCAAACTCACAGGCAATAACGGTTCGCACCCTTGTTGCCAGCTCACGGGTAACTATCCCTGTGCCTGAACCAATCTCAAGAACAACATCATCTTCTCTTAGTTCAGCAGCAGCAATGATGCTTTTAACTGCAGGTTCATTTATCAGAAAGTTTTGACCCAAGTTCTTGTTAGGTTTCAGATTAAACCGTCTGAGGGTCTCCTTGCAACTGCCTTCAATTCCCACGCTTTCACCTCAAGTAAGTATATTGTATCACCATTTTTGTGTATTGTCAACTTAAAATATGATTTACTGCTAATGTTACCTGAATATTCGATATAAGCAACTGATGAGTTTTTCATCTATTGATATCCAATCAAAGCGGGAACTTGATTCTCAGAAAAAAAGTTACTTTTTTCGA
>JACQYP010000185.1 GCA_016208205.1 Candidatus Desantisiibacteriota bacterium
AGGCATTCTACCTCTACAACAGGTTCTAACAAGACCGGGTTGGCATCCTCAAACGCCTTCTTAAAGGCAAAGGTACCTGCAATCTGAAAGGCTAAATCTGAGGAATCTACATCATGAAATGAGCCATCATACAGTGTTACCTTGACATTAATTATATGGCAGCCAGCCAGAATACCCTTATCCATGGTATCCCTCACACCCTTTTCTACCGGAGGGATATATTTTGCCGGAACAGAACCACCAAATGTCTCATTTACAAACTCAAATCGCTCACCAGTAGTTAATGGGTCAACCTTCAGGAATGCCTCACCATACTGTCCTCTGCCTCCTGACTGTTTCTTATGCTTATAATTACCCTGCCCATGCTTTTTGATGGTTTCCCTGTATGGAATTCTTAGCTTGTCTATCTCCACCTCTGTCCCAAACCTTCTGATCAGTCGATCCACAACCACATCTAAATGGGTTTCACCCATGCCATTGATAATTGTTTGGGCTAATTCATGGTCAATATGCATGGTAAAGGTAGGATCCTCTTCTGCAATCTTATGGAGACCAAGCCCCATCTTTTCTTGATCCGCCTTTGTCTTTGGCTTTACAGCAAGGGAGATACATGCTTGCGGAAAATCTATAGCGGCAAGGGTAATCGGGCTGGATGGTACACACAACGAATCCCCTATCTTTGCCCCTTTAAGTTTGACAATAGCACCAATATCCCCGGCACATATCCTTTCAACATCATTTTTTCGTTTGCCTATTATAAGGCATAAATGCCCTATTCTCTCTTTATGCTCGGTATTTGCATTAAGTATATCCATGCCATTGGTTATACTGCCGGAGTATGCCCTGAAAAATATCAACTCGCCTATGTGTGGATCAGAGATTATCTTAAATACCAATCCACAGAAGGGGTCATCAACAGAAACATTTCTTGTTATGGAAGAATCTACCCCGCAAACCTTACCCATATCTGCTGGAGATGGAAAGGATTCAACAATCAGGTCAAGAACCTTATCCACACCAATATTGTTATAGGCACAGCCGCAAAGAACAGGTACAATTGTACCCTTTTTGATACCAATGTTCAAGCCTGAAACAATCTCTTGTTCAGACAATTCCATGGTTTCCAGATATTTTTCAGTTAAGGCATCATCGCTTTCTGCGGCTGCATCTATTAATTTTTCTCTATATTTTTCTATTTTGTCCGAAATATCCGAAGGCATGGGTCTTTCCTGTGCCTTGCCATCCTTATATTCATAAGCCTTCATCTTGATTAGATCAACTATTCCAGAGAATTTATCCCCGATACCTATAGGGAGTTGAAAAAGAACAATATTTGCAGAGGATTCTAAGATAGAAAAAGAATCTATTGCCTCATAAAAATCAGCATGTTCCTTTTCCATCTTATTTATAAAAATACATCTTGACAGATTCCTTTCATCAACGAATTGCCAGACCATTTCTGTGCCTATTTCCACACCTGATGAGGCATCAATAACAACAACACAGCCCTCTACAATGCGTAAGGATTTTTTGACCTCTCCG
>JACQYP010000182.1 GCA_016208205.1 Candidatus Desantisiibacteriota bacterium
AACAAAATCACTCCTGGCAAATGTTCATGCTAAGACAATAGGATATATTCTTACCAATGTTGAACACTTTGTTCCGGGTTATCTCTCTAATTATGGATACCATTATGGTTATGGACAATACTCTGGATATTACGCCCACTCTGAATCCGAAGAGGTTTGATTTTTTTGAACATACAGCAGATATTGGCATAATAGCCTATGGCAACACAAGGGAAGAGGCATTTGCTAATATTGCCTGCGGAATGTTTGCCCTCCTTGCAGAATCAGACAATGTCTCCCCTGAAAAATCTATAGATATTGAAGTAACCGGATATAATCAGGATGAATTGCTTGTAAATTACCTGAGTGAATTGTTGTATCATTGCTCTACAAAAAAGATGCTATTTAATAAGATTACTATTCTGGAACTAACACCAACCCTTATCAAGGCAAAAGCTTACGGCGAAAAATACATTCAGGGAAAACATCAATTACTGCAAGAGATAAAGACTGTAACCTATCATCAGTTGCGGATTGAGGATACCGAATGTGGGTGGGAAATCCGGGTGATATTTGATGTATGAAAAAAAAGGTTCAGAGGTTCACAGTTCAGAGGTTAAGAGGGCTAACCATCAACTGTGAAGGGAGACAACCTGAGTAGTTACAGAAGGATACCTATATGAACCCATGGCAAGGTCCAATAGAACAGATTGATGATTATCGATTCAGGATACCCACAAGCTATATGGATCAGATGAGGGTTCCCGGTCTTATCTATGCCAATGCAGAGATGCTGGAGCATATCAAGAGTGATAGCACCCCTATTCAGGTAGCCAATGTTGCCTGCCTTCCAGGCATAATAAAATATTCTATAGCCATGCCTGATATCCACTGGGGATATGGTTTTTCCATAGGCGGGGTAGGGGCAACAGAGATTGATACGGGTGGCATCATCTCTCCGGGTGGGGTAGGAAGCGATATAAATTGCGGGGTAAGGCTGCTGAGAACAAACCTGACCTTGCCTGATATTAAGGATAGATTACCAGCCATTGTTAATGGATTATTACGCAATATTCCTTCCGGGGTAGGCTCTCACGGCTCAATCAAGCTCTCACCAAAAGATACAGCAGATGTTCTACATACCGGCACTCAGTGGGCAGTTTCTCATGGTTACGGCATCCCTGAAGATGTGCTGTATACAGAGGAGCATGGGAAATTACCATTTGCTAATCCTGAACAGATAAGCGAAAGAGCATTAGAACGCGGGCATAATCAGCTTGGTACCCTTGGTTCCGGCAATCATTTTTTGGAGATTCAGGTAGTCGATGAGGTGTTTGATCTGGAAATAGCGAGTATATTTGGACTAAGGGAGAAACAGATTACAATCATGATCCATACTGGGTCGCGTGGGCTTGGGTATCAGGTCTGTGAGGATTATCTTCGCTCTATGGGTGATGCCAGCCGTAAGTATGGTATCTTTTTGCCGGACAGACAATTGGCATGTGCTCCGGTAGATAGCCCGGAGGGTAAGGGATACCTTGGAGCAATGGCATGTGCAGCTAATTATGCCTGGGCAAACAGGCAGTGTATTATGCACCTGACAAGGGGTGTATTTGAACGGATTCTTGGGCTTAGCGATACAGAGATTGGGATGCAATTGGTTTATGATGTTGCCCATAATATTGCTAAGATAGAGAAACATATGGTGAATGGTAAAGAAAGAAGACTTTGCGTTCATCGCAAGGGAGCAACCCGTGCATTTCCAGCAAATCACCCTGATATTCCAGAAAGATATAAGGATGCGGGACAGCCTGTAATTGTTCCAGGTGATATGGGCAGGGCATCCTATGTCCTTGTCGGCACACAGCTTGGTATGGATGAAGCCTTTGGCACAGCCTGTCATGGAGCTGGTAGAATAATGTCAAGAACCAGGGCAATAAAAGAGGGAAAGGGCAGATCTATTGCCCGAGAGCTTGCAGACAAGGGTATTATTGTTCGATCATCCGGTAAAGAAACCCTGTCAGAAGAGATGCCTGAGGCATACAAGGATGTCAATGTTGTGGTCAATATCCTCTCGTCTGCAGGTATTGCCAAAAAGGTGGCAAAGATAAGACCGCTGGGGGTGGTAAAGGGATGAGTAGGGAAAAGGCACAAAGGGAAACCGTAGTGGTAGGTTCCAAACCTACCCGAAAAAGGGCAGGTTTGGAACCTACCCGAAAAAGGGCAGGTTTGGAACCTGCCCCTACATTAGTGCAACGGGTTGTGTTCCTTGACAGGGATGGTGTGATTAACAAAAAATTAGAAGGGGATTATGTCAAGTCCTATGACGAGTTTATCTTCCTCCCCGGGGTAATAGAGGCAATAAAAAGGATCAAGCAAAAGGGATTAATGGTTATTGTTATTACCAACCAGTCCGGGATTGGCAGGGGGATAATGTCAGAGGATGATCTGACTAAGGTGCACAAGCAGATGCTTGCTGAAATGAAAAAAGAGGGTGCAACCATAGATGCCATCTATTATTGCCCGCATTCCCCGGACAATGGATGTGATTGCCGCAAGCCTAAGGATGGTCTATTTAAGCAGGCATTAATGGATTTTAATATAGATATGAAAAATTCATGGATGATTGGGGATGAGCAAAAAGATATAGAAGCAGGGGAAAAAGCTGGATGTAAAACTTATCTGTTATCAAAAGGGGAATTGCTGATTGAGACAATAAATCATATCAGGTAGATAGGCTGTAGGCATTTAGGCTGTAGAAGGAAGTAGTAGCGAGGCTTTAGCCTCGCTAATTAGGTGAGGCTAAAGCCTCACCACTACTTATCTGTATAGCCTACAGTCTAACAACCTTCCCTATCTCTTCAATCCCGTTATATCCTGAAATATCTGATCCGCAGTTGTTACTGTTTTTCCATTAGCCTGAAATGCCCGCTGAGCAATAATCATATCTGCAAATTCTTTTATCAGATCAACATTTGAACCCTCAAGGTGTCCTACCTTAAGCATCCCATGGCTAATAGAGCCTGGTGTACCGATTTGTGGGTCACCGGAATTTACAGTTGCCCTGAATGTAGTGCCACTATTTCGTTCAAGACCAGAAGGATTAAAGAAGTAAGCCGTAGATATCTGACCAATAGTAAAGTTCTGTTCATTGTCATAAGAAGCAATAATACTGCCATTATCACCAATCTTTACCTTATCTGCCAGCAGTTTACCCATCTTTGCACCATCTTTTTCTGTTATCTTGACATCATTTTTTGTCTGCTGAAGCAGATTAAAATTAACATCAATCTTAACCGTATTGGCACCCTCTTCTGGCGGTGGTGCACCACCAGATTCT
>JACQYP010000183.1 GCA_016208205.1 Candidatus Desantisiibacteriota bacterium
GTAAATATTGTGCTGTCCTCGAATAGTGCCATTCTTATTATCTTCTACGACTTTTTTTGGTTCTATTTGAAATACAGTAGGTAATCAAATGCAAAAGAAGGTTTATCGCTTTGACCACACCAAAGTATAGATAATTTAATCCTCATCGAATATTCAGATTGTTGGATAATTATCTTGACATCTTATTAAAATTGTTGTATTATTAGGAAAGACGGTAAAGATAGTCGCAACCTTTAGGTTGCGTTGTCCCTCGTTGGCAGGGGCAGGGGGTGGAAAAGAATGCTGCCTTGGCAGGTTCAACACAGGCTAAAGCCTGCGGCTACCAAGCTCTCAGAAAGGCTATCCGTCAATTGACTTGACACGACTCTAAGAGGTTGTATCATGAAAACATGGGGCATTATTTTCCTTCTATTATTTATTGTCCTCCTCGGTAGTGCAGCCTTTGTTGTTTATCAAAAAGGCGTTCCAACCCAGTGGGCAAGGCTGAAGATAATTTCCTCTCTGGAGGAAAGGATGGATATCCATGCCAGGGTTGATAATGTTGCCTTTGCTTTCCCAAACAGGGTGGTTATTAATGGATTAAGTATAAGCCCGTTGCAGGCTAAGGCAGAAGGCAGAAGGCAAACAGGTGGTGACAATTCTATTCCCTCTGCATCCTCGCATGAGCCTTTACAGAGTAACGCAAGCATCCCTGCTTGCAGCCCATTGGCTTGTATGGACAGGGTGCCAGAGGTGTTGCCTCCTTGCCCCTGCCCGATAGTTAAGGTGAAACAGATAATTATCAAATGCCGTTTATGGGATATTATTCTTAGAAGACACCCATCTTCCTATGGGATAGATAAAGTAATTATTACCTCAGCTGAGTTTTATTTTTCTCGTTCCAGGGATGGTGTCTGGAATACTAAAGGCATCTTCAAACCAGGCAAACTTAAGTCTCATAGTCCCCCTGAAATTTCCTTATTTACTAAAAACAGCAGAATAATCTTTCAGGATGACCTGTATGGCACAACTACTTCTACGGTTTTATCCGAAATAAAGGCAAGTTATGTTAATGGCAGGTTTAAGGCTAAGGCATTATCTGGTGGTGTTCAGTCAGAATCCTTGACTCCTGTACATTGCTCCGGGATTATCCATGCTGTATCCCCGATTGATATGAACTGGGATATAGGGGTGAAAAAGGCTAACCTCTCTGCATATTCCCGGTATCTTAACCTCCCATTTGGTCAGGTCTTAGATGGAGATGTCCGGGTAAATCTTAAGGGAAGAGCAACATGTAGTAAAGGCACAGAGGAAGGCACAAAGGCACAAAGGCACTTGGAAACTGGAAACGAAAGAAGGCACAGAGACACAGAGGGAATGCCGGAAAAGGTGCTGCTGTCTTCTGCCTCTACATCCCCTAAAACACCAGTAGAGACAGGGACAAAGCTTCCATCAGCCTCTCTTTCTCCTCAAAATAGAAAAGAGATAAAGATTGGCGATTATATTATTTATGAACTATCTGGACAGATAGGTGTTCAGGATGGGAGATTTTTACTTAAAAATGCAAAGCTTCCATTTAATCAGGTAAATGGTGTATTCAGATTAAGCTGCACAGGAGAAGGCACAAAGGCACAGAGTAGCAAAGGCACAGAGGCACAGTTGAACCCTCACCCCGTCCCTCTCCCATGAGGAGAAGGAGAGAGGCACAAAGGTAAGTACTGGAATAATTCCATCTATTATGGGTATTGCATTCGCCGGAGTGGCTTCAGACAGAGGCACAAAAGAAATGCCGGAGAGGATGCTGCCTGTAACAACCCTAAGGGTAGATGGCTTAAGGGCTGTTTTATGTGATACTGAAATAAAAACTACATTTGTTGTGCCGGATATAAACAATCCTGAAACATTGCTTCAGATTGAAACATCAAGACTTGATGCCTCAATCTTAAAATATTTGACGAATATTGACAGGCTAAGGGGATATTTTTCAAAGCTTAAACTCAAAACAAGCCTGAAGTTCAACGGCAGGGTAATCCCCTGCCCTTTTACTGTTTCAGGCAAGATTAAGGCAGATAATCTCCTTGGTAAAGAAAAGTTTCTCGTAGACGCAGGCTTTATCTACAAGGATGATGTGTTTGATTCCATAGATATAGATATTGATAAAAAAACATCGATAAAGGGCAAGGTTTTCCTTTCATCCTTTTCATCTTCAAATCCCTCTGACCTTGTTATTGAATGTCATCAGACAAGGGTACTTCCTTTGCTTGGACTATCTGGAATTAAGGGAATGCCTGAGCTTGAAAAAGGTAATATCTCCGGCAGGCTGCACATACGACCTGACAATTATGAGGGCAAACTTACCCTTGATACCTCTGGGGCATTTCAGAGTGCTGTGCTGACCCTTAAGGGTCAGGAGGTTGAAACAGCTATTGCTCAAGCCCAGGGCGGCAGTGTTGTTGCCTCGTGCCAATGGTCACCGGGTTCCAAACCCGCCCGATCTCTAAAGATTAATGCCTCTGCCAGGGATTTCATATGGAATCATTCCAGATACTCCTTTTATGCTATATGGGATGCGGTAGGGAGAGGCACAAAAGAAGGCACAGGGGCTCGTAGGGGCGAGCCTATGTGTTCTCCTGCTTGGGAACAAGACGAGAAAGGCGAAGGCAGGATTTCCTCTTATGAACA
>JACQYP010000188.1 GCA_016208205.1 Candidatus Desantisiibacteriota bacterium
GCCTGCTTTTCAGGATTTTGCAAGTAATCCTTGTCTTTGGTGACCTGTCTTGAGTGATACGCACAGGCAAATAAGGAAATATTTTGTTTGTTAATCTTTGATAGTAGGAGAGTTATATAAAGCGTCTTCCTCTCTCTATACGGAAAATCCCTTCGGTATTGGCACAATTCATCTTTTGTTTCCCACCTTCTGTTGGCACTTCAAGGGTATGGACAATTTGTCCATACCCTTTGGATAATTCCGCATCCCTTGCCCACATTTTATTGATATAATCCTTGATGTTAGTACTGTCAGTCAATGCTAAAACTACATCTTCCACCACAAACCACCACTCATTATTGTGGATTGTTTTCCTGATTTTTTTGCCCTTAAACAAAGCAATTTGAGTTGATTCCATCTTTAGTTTGCCTCCTTACCACAGGCAAGAATGCCTGTGCTACCTACCTACACCCCTGAAAGCTCTCCCTTCTCAAAAACTCAGCCTCAATTGCGGCAAGTATCTCGAACTTTGGTTTTCCCCAGCAAGGGGCAATAAGCAATTTATCATCAAGAACCTCACCAAAAAGCCGCTGAACCGTAATCTCTGGGGAGAGATATTCAAGCATATCACATACCAGAGGAATGTATTCCTTGATATTAAATACCTTAACCCTTCCCTGATAAAACTCATCAGCCAAGGGAGTGTTTTTCATCACATGAAGGTGGTGAATCTTAATCCCGTCTATTCTCATCCTTGAAAGTGTTTTTATAGTCTCTATCATATCATCCCTTGTCTCGCCCGGCAGCCCAAGGATGATATGAACACAGATAAATATACCCCTGCCCCTTGTTCTGTTGATTGCATCCTCGAATTGGGCAAAGGTATGTCCCCTGTTTATCTTTTTCAATGTATGGTCATGAACTGATTGAAGCCCATATTCAAGCCAGACATGATAATTTTTTGCATACCCCTCAATAAGTGAAAGAATATCATTGTCTACGCAATCCGGTCTGGTGCCAAGACAAAGCCCAACCACTCCATCTTGAAGGGCACCATCATACAGCAATTTTAATCTCTCAGGTGTTTCATAGGTATTGGTATAGGGCTGGAAATATACCAGAAATTTCCCCTTTCTCCTGCTTTTAAGCATTAGCTCCTGAATCTGCTCTCTGATGCTCATTGGATTGTCTCTATCAGAGACAGCCGGGCTAAAGCCCGGATTATAGCAATAGGTACACCCGCCATAACCAACCCTTCCATCACGATTGGGACAGGTGAACCCGGCATCTACAGTGAGCTTGTACACCGGGAAATCAAATCGTTGGGATAGAAATTGCTTGAATGAAAAATATCGTTTGTTCTCAAAATGCAGCGGTATGTTCACTAAAACAGCACCTCATTGTAGGTGCAACCCTCTGTGGTTGCCCGGTATTATCAGGGCAACCACAGGGGGTTGCCCCTACTCCCTACCAGCTCTGCCTTTAACCAGCCTGCACCTGTTTGACATTCTATCTTTACCGGCAGTCGCCTCTTGTCAAGGGTAAACCAGATAATCACATCTCCCAAAGAGCTGACAACCTTTAAGGTAGCAAAGTCCCCATAGGGCACATGAATTTTCTCTTGTTTTTCCACCTTTACTGTTATCTCCTCAACATTGTCTTCTTTAAGAAGAGCAAAGCTGAACGAATTATTTAACCTTAATTCTGTTGTCCGCAGATAATAAATCAAGGCAGGGATATTTATGGTATTAGGCTGCAGGGACAAGGTGACTACTTGTTCCTGCCCTTTCTGTCCTTTCTGTTCAGATTTTTTACCCCCTGACCCAATAAGGGTTATGGTGCCAAGATGATTTCTCTGGTCAAGATCAGCATTCCAATTCTTGATATATTTGCCTTCTTGTATCTGATTCTTCATATATATTGGCAGAAAATCCTTTGTGGAGATGCGTGTTTCAATCTTATTGTTCAACTTGTAAATCTTTGAAGCAAATGGCGATGTTCTGGTTTCAGAGATTAACTGAATGGTTTGTGACCCCTGCAATAAACACGACTGCATGGTTTGTGCCCCTATCTTCATCCCAAACATCTCTATTGAAAAAGACAGTGTTTCCTGCTCATTAAATGGCAGTTTTTCAGCAAACCCATAGCTGCGACATCCAATAAGTATGGTTATTATCAAAATAGAGCGAAAAGTAGAAAGTGAAAAAAATTCACGCAAAGCACGCAAATTAATTCCTTCATGCCTCTGTGCCTTTCTGAACTCTGCTGACAGGCTGGAAGCCTGTCCTACCAACTTTGTACCTTTGTGCCTCTCTCCCTCTCCTGATGGGAGAGGGACGGGGTGAGGGTTCAACTGTGCCTTTGTGCCTTTCTTCATCCCTACCTCCCTATAGCCAATCTTGAAATAAGATACCTTGGCAACTCTGCCTTAAGCATTTGATATTGAGTTTTTTTGATATCATACGGAATCCTTTTTATGGTTACAGTCCTTGTCTCAAGGTCGAGTATTCCAAAGGATGCACGATTATCACCATCCCGTGGCTGACCGACACTTCCAACATTAACAATACTTTGCATACCATTCAGCAGACAAAATACATCCTGGTTTATAAGTCTCAAATTCTGGATAGGAGATACCCCTGATGATTGTCTTTGCTTTCTAAAAAAGGCTGCTGCATGATGAGTATGTCCTATCAGTAAAAGTTCCCTGTGTTTCATAAGGTCAAAGCTCTTTTTTGCCACAGCACTATTCATAATATATTCGTCTGTAAAATGATGGAGGCTGCCATGAACAAGGATAAAATCCTTTTGTGATATAACCTCTGGAAGATGAGAGAGGTATTTCTTGTTTTCTGTAGTAAGTTTGTCCTCTGTCCAGAGGATTGCCTCCTTAGCATAGGAACTAAACCAATCTATATCCTCCCAGCCAATAGCTGCAAGGTCGTGATTACCGGCAACTATCAGCCCGTCAATCTCCTGCATCCTTTCTACACACTCATTTGGTTTTGGTCCATAACCGACAATATCCCCAAGACAGATTATTTTGTCTATTCCTTCATTCTCCATAGCCTTTAAGACAGAATTAAGTGCTTCAAGATTACTATGAATATCAGACATTATCCCATATCTCATAATCCAAATATTCCTTTTATAAATCCGAATATAGAGGTATCACCCTTATTAAATGATTCTTCGCCCTTCTCATGTGTTTTCTTACCAAAAGCAATTACCCCTTGCCCTGCTTGCGGTGCTTGAGTTGTCAGAATATTCCTGGCTATTTCGTAGGCATCCTGTCCCTCTTCAGAGATAGTTACCCTATCCTTACCATATTTTTCGGCAATAGTTCCAGTCTGTTCTTTATGCCTTTTGACTCGAATACTTTCTTGCTCTTCTCTTGGTTTTGCCCTTTCCCTTTCCATCTGTTGTTCGTCTTCATTGGTTACTTCCTGGGGTCTGAGCAGGTTATTTGTGTTAAGGATATCCATTTGTTGTTACTCCTTTAATTCCTTAATATCCTTATTATCTGTATCTTCAAACGAGCCGGGACGGCTCGTCTACTTTTGTATCTTCAACGAGCCGGGACGGCTCATCTACTTTTATATTTCCAATCTCAGCAGACACCTGATTCTTTATCTCATCTGTAGCCTTTTTAATCTCCCTGAGCCCTCGTCCAAGTGCCCTGCCGATTTCAGGCAATTTTCTTGGACCAACAACAATTAAGGCAATTATCAGGATAACAATAAGCTCCTGTGTGCCGATTCCAAACATTTTCTGCCTCCTTTTCTCGCAAAGTTCGCAAAGTTCTCGCAAAGGTCGCAGAGAAAAGATTATTCAGTCGTAACTACTCAGCTTACATGCAAAAGCCCGCCCATTTGGATTGCGAAAGCAAGTAAGCTTTCGCAATCCAAACTTCGTGGTAAATTCCCCTCGCTGAGTAGTCACCTTAAATCTTCTTTCCCTTCTTTGCGTACTTTGCGTAACCCCTTTGCGTACTTTGCGTTAGATCTTTTCTCTAAAACGACAGCGACCTTGCCTTTTTCTTTAATCCCTTAGTCTGCTGATTAATAATCTCTCTTACCTGTTTATCATCAGGAATATCCTTAACTAAAGGGATAAGATAATTCTTTATCCTTTTTGTTTTCATGTCAATACAGAAGTTACCCACATATTGTCCCTTTCCCCCTGGCTGGAGGAGAATGGTGTCATTTATCTTCAAGGGTGCCTTTAGTAATACCTTGGAATGTCCGTTAATAATAATATCTATCCCTTTAACCTTTCCTGCTATCTCGCTGCTTGCATCCTGATTCATATGGGAAAGAAGAACAATCAAATCCAATTTATTTTCTTTTCTCAATTTATCAACAAGGACATTCAATTGCTTGACAGCATCATGAACGACCAATCCCTGTATCTTATCAGCAAATGCCTCCTCAGATATAGCTCCGATTACAGCTATCCGATAGCCGTTTAATTCCTTGATAATATAAGGATCAGTTATTGGAATGCATGAGTTTTTATCACAAAGGCTCAAGGTTGAAGCAATAAATGGTAAGCTCTTTTTTTCTACCTCTTGTCTGATAAAATCACATCCAAGGATAAATTCCTGATCCCCCAGTGTAATAGCGTCATAACCTATCAATTCTATAGCCCTAAGGCAAGATATTGTCTGCTCCTTTTGCGGAGAACAAGGAAACATATCCCCTGTATCAACAACCAGCAGGTTCTTTTTTTCTTTTCGTATTTTTTTAATACAGGTAACCATTCGTGCCAGGCCACCAAAGGGGCGTGTAGGGCAATTGCACGATTCAAGGTATCCATCAATATTGCCTGTATAAACAATAGTCAGGCTATTTCTTGCATCCATTAGACAGGTATCCTCTGCCAGATACATCTCCAATTTGCCCTGCAATCCCTTTAACAGGGCATCATCTGCCTTAGTCACAGCCAATTTCACCCTATTATTCTTATCCACAACTATAAGCCGTGGAAC
>JACQYP010000186.1 GCA_016208205.1 Candidatus Desantisiibacteriota bacterium
AGGAATGACAGGATTGATGATCCCACCCGGTCTGGGGCTGATTAGAGATTCCTGCAGGAGTTTACCCAGTACTTGATACGGGGCAGGGATGACAGCCTCTGTGGTTGGACCACATTCGTATTTAATGCATCATGCTGCATAAGAGAGATTTCTGCATACGCAGGGATGACAATGTCTTCTGTTCTTTTGTATCTATCCACTGTGAACGGTTAAATTGCCGGTTCAATAGGAAGGGTTCAAGCAAAGGATGGAAATGAAAAGATATTTGTAACTACTCAGCTATTGTTATTTTCATCACATGTAATTACTCAAGGGTAGTCAGAATACAGAATTCAGGAGTCAGAAGTCAGAATGTATGGTAAATCAATTGTTCAGGCATCAAACTGTGATGGTTTTTCATACATTAAGGCTTGTCCCTGCGAATGCAGGGAGCTGCTTACTCCATGTTTATTCTGAATTCTGACTACTGGATACCTGAGTAGTTACAGATATTTTCAAAAACGAGGTGAGAGGATTATATGGATAAGTCTAAGTTGTTAGAATTAATAAGCATCGGTGAAAACGAAAGAATAGAATTTAAGGAATCTTTGGACATTATCGATGCAGGCAACAGGAATATTGCTAATGAAATGGCTGCCTTTGCCAACACTAAAGGGGGATATATAATCGTTGGGGTAAATGATGCAGGCAGGATTGTCGGTGTCCAAGACATAACACACCTTGAAGAAAAGATTATGAATATTGCTTCTGATAAACTTTATCCTCCTATTCAATTGATATTTTTTAATATAAAAGTCGAAGATAAAAATGTGGCCGTAATAGAGATTCCACAAGGGGTAAACAGACCTTATGAACCTGCTTATATTCGAAGAGGTTCAACTAAACGAAAGGCTACAAGAGAAGAATTAAGAAGACTTTATCAAGAAGGTGGATTAATAGAGTTTGACCGCACAAAGATTTCTGGCTCTAATTTAGAAGATTTAGACTTTGATAAAATAGAAAATTACCTCCAAATGATTACCGGGAAGAAATTTGAAGATTTAGAAATTAGTAAGGAAAGGCTTTTAGAAAATAAGGAAATTGCGGTCTATGGAGAGAGTGGTTATCAAGTAACAGTAGCTGGAATGTTAGTTTTTGGAAAAACACCACAGCGGTATTTACCTCAAATAGGAATCAAATTAGTCAGGTTTAAGGGAGAGGATGTTGGGGATGATATTATTGACCGCAAGGAGATTGAAGGGGATTTGCCTTTTATGATTGATTACTCAGTAAGTTTTATCAAAAGACATACCAACCTGGGGGCAAAGATAGAAGGGATTAAAAGAATAGATGTTCCTGAATACTTAGAAGCTGTAATCCGTGAGGCAATAATAAATGCTGTAGTTCATCGGGACTATAGTGTTAGAAATGCAAATATCAGTATGTTTATATTTGATAATCGGTTGGAGATAAGAAGTCCGGGCAGGCTTCCTAATTCAGCCTCTTTAGAAAAACTTTCTCTTGGAGACCATCATCCACGCAATAGATTGCTCTTTTTATTTTTAGAAACAATGGGGTATGGAGAAAGAATAGGAACAGGAATCCCTCGAATGATAAAAAGATGTAAAGAGAATGCCTATCCAGAACCTAAATTTGAGGAAAAAGGGGAGGAATTCTGGATAAGTTTGTATCCAAAGATATACTCAGGGAGGGCATAAATTGTTAGTAAATGTCGATTGCACAGGTCGAAATAAAGAAGGTTATGTATGAGTAAAAAGCAGGATGTTTGGAAACCGACTTACACCATCAATTCCGCAATTGCCCGGGCATTGATGAATATTGAATCAGCTAATACAGTGGTCAAAAATACGCCTTTATCGCCTGCTGCTGAAGCAGAATTGCAATATAAGGCACGCATCCGTTCAACGCATTATTCTACTCGCATTGAGGGTAATAGGTTAACCTTGGAAGAAGCGCAGGAGGTTATTGAGAAAAAAAAATCGCATTTTCATGGTAGGCAACGAGATGTGAGCGAGGTCCGTAACTATTGGGACGCAATTCTTAAGATTGAGGATTGGGCAGGTAAGAAGATTGAATTTAGTGAGGATCTAATCAAACGGCTTCATGCAATTGTGCACAAAGGCAAATGGAGCAAGCCAACACAGTATCGTGACAAGCAAAATGTTATTCGAGATTCAGCATCAGGCAGAATTGTCTATCTGCCTCCTGAAGCAAAGGATGTGCCGAAGCTCATGACCGAAATGGTACGATGGGTTAGATATGCAGAAAAAGAGCAGATACCTGTTCCCATTATCGCCTCGCTTGTGCATTATCAATTTGTTACAATTCATCCCTATTACGATGGTAATGGTAGAACCGCCCGCCTTCTGGCAACATTTATCCTGCAAAGAGATAACTATGGGCTTAATGGTTTCTTTTCCATGGAAGAGCATCACGCAAGGGATTTGGCCAATTACTATAACTCACTTATGGTGCATGAGCATCACAATTACTATCATGGCAGAGCCGATGCAGATTTGACTTCATGGATAGAGTATTTCGTTATGCTTTTGGATAAGGTATTTAATCAGGCTAAGGATGAAGCGGTTAAATATGCTGAAAAAGGCGTGTTAGCAGAGCCTGAGGAATTATGGCAGTTGGATCATAGAGCACGCGTGGTGCTTTCACTCTTTGCTAAGAAGAATAAGATTACAACTCAGGATGCAGCATTCGCCCTTGGGCTATCAACAAGGATGGTCAGAATACTTTTGAAGAAATGGACAGAGGATAAGTGGTTGATTGTGGCAGATTCTTCTAATCGTGGGAGAGCATACGAGTTATCGGCAATTTATCGGCAATTTATCGGCAATACATTGGCAAAATAAGGGTATTTTTAGTATGAAGGTAACTTCTCAGCAAGTGGAATTTACCACGAAGTTTGGAATGCGAGAGCTTACTTGCTCTCGCTTTGCTTTGCGAAAGCTTACTTGCTTTCGCTCTGTAAGTTGTGCTGCACCGCGAAAACGATAGCAAGTAAGCTACCGTAAAAACAAAGCGAAAGCAAGTAAGCTCATCGCTCCAAATGAGCAGGCTTTCGCATGCAAGCTGAGTAGTTACATATGAAGATTGTTCAGCCGTTATCAGCAATTCTCATTTTGGCATTAATTCCGTAGCCCAGGATTCTATCCTGGCTTATCCATCCCCATTTTATAAAGCCAACATAGAATGTTGGGCTACATTTTTTGCCTTCCGATTCCCAAAATGAGAATTGCTGAGCCGTTATCAGCTCGGACATTACTTGGACGATTTGCCGGAGATTTACAAATGAATATTAAAGATACCATAGAAGAGAGAGAAGAGTTTGCCCAAAAAATGCAGTGGCTGATTATTGCCAGATTTATTATATATGGTCTGGCATTTATAATAGCCGTTATGAGGACATTTGTTGGGGTTCCATTAAACCCTATTTTTCTTTGCAGCAGCTTATTCATTCTCGTCTTAAATCCTATCTATCTCTTCCTGACAAAGAAAAGGTTGTATCTATATCCTCTTGCCTATGGTTCGTTTGTCATAGACCTTTTGTTTATCACAACAGCTGTCCATTTTCAGGGTGGATTAGCCGCTACTATATTCCCACTTAACTTTCTGCTCCTTATTCTTGGGACAAGCATCCTTTTCTCCTTAAGGGTAGGTCTTGTCATGACTACCCTGTCAAGTATTGCTGTTATTGCCTTGATTACCCTTGAATGCCTCAATATTCTTCCTCCGGTCCCTATTAAAGGTGTAGGACTTGCCCTGTATCAGGATAAAGGTTATGTTATGACAGTAGTGATTGTCCGGGTTATCTTCTTCTATGCCGTGGCAATAGTAAGTGGGCATTTTTCGGATAAGATAAAGAGACAAGCGAAAGAGATTCGAGAAAAAGGGGAACAACTTATTTATGTTGAACGCATGGCTATAGCTGCTCGGATTGCCGGAGAATCAGCTCATGAGATAAAAAACCCATTAACGGTTATCAAGGCAGGGCTTTATTATTTAGAAAGAATTCTGCCTGAGGATAATAAGGTTCAAAAGACCCTTTCCCAGATGGATAAGGCTGTCCAAAGGGTAGTTGCCTATATCAATAATCTGCTGAACTTCTCCAAACCGCCTGAACTTTTGAGAAGCAAGATAAATATAAACGAGATGATTAAAAAGGCAATGGACGAACTGCCTGCTGAGATACTTTCTAATATTGATGTCCAGCAGGAGCTATCTAATGATTTGCCTGATGTTTCGGTTGATTTTGACAAACTTAAACAGGTAGTAATTAACTTAGTCAAGAATGGGGCTGAGGCGATAGAACAGGGGTTAGAGGTCAGGGGTCAGGGGTCAGGGAGGATAGGAATAAGAAGTGAGAAGGAAGGGGAGTTTGTTAAGATAAGCGTTTCTGACACGGGTAAAGGGATGTCGAAGGAAAACCTCCTGCGAATCTTTGACCCGTTTTTTACCACAAAGGACAAAGGCACAGGATTAGGCTTATTCATCTGCCAACGTATTGTCGAGGCACATAACGGCGAGATTGAGGTTAAAAGTGAGGCAGGGAAAGGAACGATGTTTGTGGTTAAATTGCCGAGGATGTTGTAGGTTGTAAGTTGTAGGTTGTAGGTTGAGGAGGTTGGGAGGATGAAGATAACGAGGTTTGAGGAGATTGATGGTTGGAAAGAGGCAAGAGAGTTAACCAAAAAGATTTATGGTTTTGCAAAAAAGCCTGATTTTGTCAAAGACTTTGGTTTAAGAGGTCAGATTCAGCGGGCATCTGTATCAATTATGTCCAATATTGCAGAGGGTTTTGATAGTGAGTCAACCAAAGAATTTATTAGATTCTTAAGGTTTTCTCGCCGTTCTTCTTCTGAGGTAAAATCGCATTTATATATAGCCTTAGACCAGAAATATATCACTGAAGGAGAATTTAAAGAAACTCAAAAACAGGTTGAACTGATAGCAAAATTACTCAAAGGATTTATCAACTACCTCCAAAAACACACAACACCATAACCCTACAACCTACAACTTACAACCTACAACTTACAACACCTACAACCTACAACCTACAACATAAAAAGGAATTATCAATCATGCATATTACCCTGATTTGTCCCCCCTGGTATTATATGGATAAAACCCCAATTATCTCCAATAATCTGGGGTTAGGTTATATCGGAGCCTATTTAATCCGGCACGGTCATTTTGTAGAGATTATTGACAGCCTCTCTGAAGGCAATCAAAATGCAGTTCGTGTATCTACAAAATACCAGAAGGTGTATCGGATTGGACTGGGCTATGATGAGATTGTCAGCCGTATTTCGTCAGGCACGGATATGATCGGGATAACTGCCCCATTTATCAACCATACTCAAATTATTAGAGAATTGAGCTTGAAGATTAAGGCACGATACCCCAATATTCCTCTGGTACTTGGCGGGGCATACCCATCAACCATGCCGGAGCATGCTTTGTCGCAATGCATTGATTTCGTAGTCATTGGCGAAGGTGAGATACCTATGCTTGAACTGGCATCCGGGGTTGCTGCTAAAAAGATTGATGGGCTTTATTATCAGGGGAAGGAGCAGATAACTACAGCAAGGGTTATCGAAAATTTGGATAATATCCCTTTTCCGGCGCGGCATCTTTTGCCTGTAGAAAAACATCTGTACACAGATACACTTGGCAGACGCTCAAGGAAACGATCCCTTGAGGTTCTGACATCACGGGGCTGCCCCTTCAAGTGTACCTTTTGTGCTACACACCCTGTTTTTGGTTACAAATGGCTGGCAAGGTTTGCGGAAAACATTATTCTTGAGATAAAACAACTCATTGCTGCCTATAGCGTAGAGCATATCAACTTTATTGATGATAATATCAGTCTGGATTCCGGTCGTATGGATAGCCTGCTGGATCAACTTATTCGGGAGAATCTCGGTATCACCTGGTCTGCAGTCTCCGGCTTGCGAATTAGTACCTTGAATAAAGAGATATTAGAGAAGATAAAGGCATCCGGGGGCATAAGGATAAATTTAGCCATAGAAAGCGGGGATCGGGTGATACTTGATGCCATGAATAAAGGGTTGGATATTGAAAAGATAAAGGAGATAGTTGGAATATGCGGCAAGCTGGGCTTGAATCCGCGAGGCTACCTGATGGTTGGTTATCCGGGTGAAACGCCAGAAAGCTTTTTAAGAAGTGTAAGATTCTGCGAGGAACTCAAAACAGCAGGCATGAAGACATTCATCCTCTCTATCGCCCAACCATACCCAAAAACCCCACTCTGGGAGATGTGCAGGGAACAAGGGTATCTGGTCAGGGATGATATAGAAAATGTGCTATTCTTCAGCGAATACCCGCAGCCAAACATCATTACCCCTGAGTTTGACCAGAAAGAGGTATGCTTTCGATTCAGGTATGCTCAACGCAAGCTTAATCCGCTTGAATACTGGGGAGGGAAGATATTGCCCCGGGCATGGACAAAACGGCTCATTCCAAAGGAATTGAAGGATAGGATGGTTTAAGAGGTAATCGATTATCGGTAATCAGGTAATCGGTAGCCAGACACTGATAACCTTATCCTTCTTTACCGATTATCGATAACCCTGTAAAAAGGAAACTACTATGGAAACTATGGGAAAATATTCTTACAGCGAAAAGCATCATTGGTGGCATCGGGCAAGAAGGCATATTATCTTTACATTGCTTTCTAAGTATGTGTCCAGGGGTCGTCAGGACATCCTTGATGTTGGCTGTGGTCCTGGGGAAACCATGGGCTATCTTGAGAGATTTGGCAGGGTAATGGGGGTTGATGTGTCTTATGATGCAGTAAGATTTTGCAAGAATAAAGGGCATAAGCATATCTTATGTGCCTCAGCCGAAAATTTACCCATAAGAGATGAATCGTTTTCTCTTATTACCATGCTGGATGTTTTGGAGCATATTGATGATGATGCAAAAACCCTTCAGGAGCTTGTCAGAATCGTTAAGCCAAACGGTATTATTATTCTGACAACCCCAGCATATCGGTTTTTATGGAGTGATATAGATGAGATTTGCAAACACAAGCGGAGGTATACAACTTCAGAGCTGCGTAATAAACTGAAGGCTGCAGGATTGTACATCGAAAGGATGTCTTATATGAATGCCTTGCTCTTGCCTGTTACCTGGATGAGCAGGCGATTAAGGGCAATAACTGTCCGTGATGGCTCATTACAGTCACCATTTGATAAAAATTATCCGGCATGGGTGGCATTTATCCTTGAATCATTGTTCAAATTAGAGGCAATGTTCTTAAGGTTGTGGAACTTACCTTTTGGCGTGTCAATTATCTGTGTGGCAAAGAAGTTGTAGAAGACACAGATTGGAGAGAGAAGATTAACCACAAAGGACACAAAGAGCACAAAAAAATTTTGACAGGAGTTTATTTGTTGACGGCTACTTAACAAAGAAGGATTCCCGACAAGCGGGAATGACAGATTACAAATGGCATAGACTTCTTGTCATTCCATATGTGGGTTGTTTTATTTATGGGGCTTGGGATGCTGTTTGTGTTTGGCGGATATATAACCAGCTGGTTTATTCGGCCGAGCAAACCATCGTCCAAAAAACTGTTCACCTATGAGTGTGGAGAGGTGCCGGTTGGGTCAGCATATTCACAGTTTAATATTCGGTACTATCTTTTTGCCTTGATTTTTGTTATCTTTGATGTTGAAGTAGCCTTCTTGTTTCCATGGGCAGTTGTTTTTAAGGAATTAGGGCTGGTTGCTTTTGTAGAAATGATGATTTTTATGGCTATTTTGCTGATTGGCTTACTTTATGCATGGCGTAAAGGTGTATTGAAGTGGATGTA
The DNA here is from genome assembly GCA_016208205.1 of Candidatus Desantisiibacteriota bacterium. The sequence goes on from JACQYP010000186.1 coordinate 7,856, forward strand.
ATTTGTAAGCATTCAGGTATCAGGTGTCAGCTTCAGACACCAAAGGTAAGTTATCGTTTACGCAACCTGCTCGCAGCAACCATCTTTAGCGGGTGGATTCAGCATAATTAACCGCATAAACTTGTCCTCGACTCCGATCGGGGATGCGGTTCTACGAACTTTTCTGGTTTTTGCTGAAACCTGATACCTGAATGCTTACAGTCGAGGTGTAATAATGAGTTTTCTCGAAACAGTGGGTGTAACAATTGAGCATGTACCTGGTGGACAAATAATTCTGGCACCAATAGATTTTATGATTAATTGGGCAAGGCGTTCATCTTTATGGCCCATGACCTTTGGTCTGGCATGTTGTGCTATAGAGATGATGGCTACAGGTGCATCCAGATATGATTTTGATCGATTTGGGGCAGGAGTATTCAGACCATCACCGAGACAGTCTGATTTAATGATTGTTGCCGGTACAGTAACCTATAAGATGGCACCACGACTCGAATTATTGTATAATCAGATGCCTGACCCTAAATGGGTAATATCCATGGGCAGTTGTGCCAATTCCGGCGGGATATTTAATACATACAATGTGGTGCAGGGTGTAGATAAAATTATTCCGGTTGATGTCTATGTCCCTGGTTGTCCGCCAAGGCCTGAGGGGCTGTTGTATGGATTGATGAAATTACAGGATAAGATTAAGGGAATGAGTATCGTAGGTTAAAGGTGGTGTAGGGTGTGTTCCCCGAACGCACTCCATCTTAGTAGCAAAATAGAGGCAAAGATGAGTAGGCAAGAAATTATTCAGGCAATAAAAACAAAATTTACAGATGCAATTGAAGATGTAAATGATGCTGTGGATTTGACCATTCGGGTAAAGAAGGAAAGTATCCTTGAAATATGCAGGTTCCTTCATGATTCACCTGATTTAGGGTTTAATTATCTGTCAGATATCTGCGGCGTAGATTATTCATCAGATAATACCAGAGGTACTATCTCGCAATCACGTTTTGATGTTGTTTATCACATTTATTCAATAGATAAAAAGCATCGTCTCAGAATAAAGGCTGCTGTTAATGAGAATGAGGACATCTCTTCGGTGGAAAGCGTTTGGAAGGCAGCTAACTTGTATGAACGCGAGGCTTATGATATGTTTGGTATTGTATTTGATAACCATCCTGATCTCAGGCGAATCCTTTTGCCTGAGGATTGGAAGGGACACCCATTGCGTAAGGATTATC
>JACQYP010000026.1 GCA_016208205.1 Candidatus Desantisiibacteriota bacterium
AGATCCGGTGAAATCGCTTGAGCATAGGAAGGAATTTACGAATACGCTTAAATCCTTGCAGGTCTTCCTCTTTAATAGTGTTTGCTTGTAATCTGTGCTTGCCTTTTGAATTGAGTCCGTCAAGAGTTTTACATTTATTTTCGGTAAATGCGATGTTTTTCTTCATATTCAAACATCCCAGTTTGATTATGAAGAAAGTATACCATATTATTTATGATATTGCAAGGTTATTAACGACATTGTAAGACTGACACGACAGTTGTCCAAAATCACAAGCAAGAATCGTGCCGGACAGTATTGGGTTATGCCCGGATATTCTACTGAAATAAATAAATTAACTAAGGTAAAATTAGACATTTCCAATCTCAACTCATTACCCTATTCCTGTATCAAACAGGTAGTGGTAAGTTTCCCGGAGGCAAATTATGTAAAACGATTTTCAGTAGAGATACCGAGTAACAGGAGCAGCAGCGTAGAATTAGAATTCAGGTGTCCACCCACAACAGGCAGTTTTGTGCCGGTTATTTATGTTATAGAAAGGACAGGCTATGGAACATATGCCGTGGTATCTACGGGACTGAATATCGTTGGAACCCAAAGCCGTAAATTTGAGTTATCCCTTAAATTGATAGAGGGTAATGAGGCAGGGGCAAAGGGCAAATTACAGATAGATTATAGCTGGGATAAGGATAATCCGGCGGGATTAAAGGAGCTGAGGGTAAACTTGTCTGCAGGATTTTTGCCTGCTTCAACTGTCATACCTGTAATATTACCACAAGGGGAATTGGTTTTACCGGTATATCTGCCGGAGACACCAGGGGATTATTCCGCAGAGGTAGTATTTACAGATACAGGAGGGGGCAGTGTATCAGGAACTGCATCCTTAATTGTAGCCGGAAAAGGCACCAGAAATTATGGTTTAACCTCAGGATTCGTTTTGAGTAATGAGAAGAAGGCAATGAGCCGGATACGGGTTGAAATAAAGAATAATGAAACCGTCAACTGGCATACCCTGGGTGAGATAGAGCTAAAGCTATCAGGTATTGTGTTTAATGTGGGTGTTGGGGCAGATTGCGGGATTGGGTACAGGGTAATAAGCAGCGGAACCAATACGATCAAATTAGCGGGTGTGAGTATCTTGCCTGGCAATAAGGCAGAATTGATTATTCCAGTGATAAATCCTGCTCAAATCGGACAATATGCGATAAATGTAATTGTTACAGAGTCATCTTCGAGATTATCGTTTGCATTGTTACCAGTTAATTTACAGGTAGGAGAAATAGGCAGTAGGAATTATACTGCTCAGATTAAGTTTGCAGAAGGCTATTCTCAGGAACAATGGGCAAAGAGTAGATTAGAGCTAGTGGTTAAAAATAATAATTCCGGTGTTTCAAATGAAATAACCAATATTTATCTAAGCGGGTATAAATTCAGCCATCGGCTCATGGATGACATTGGGGGAGGGTTTAAGGTTCTACGAGTTGGTGAGGATTGGGTTCTAATTGAAGGTAAAATAGCCGGCAACAGTCAGGCGACGATGACCTTAACCTGCATAAATCCAAATAATATCGGCACTTACAAAATCATGGGAACTGTAACCGAATCCATCGGGCTGCAATTTGGTCTGCCGGCAATGAGTGTAGAGACAAAGGTCATAGGGGTACGATCAGCCGGAATATCTGCTGATTTAATTGGTAATAATGAATCAGGGGCTTTGGGTAAAATAGCTGTTAAGATTGAGAATAATACACAAGCCGCATATCAGGCGATTAAAACTATTCAATTAAAGCTTCCTGATTTTGAGGTGATAACAGGAATATCCACTAATCTGGGTGATAACTGGCAGGTAAGTAATAAAGGGGAAGATTGGGTAGAGATAACTCATTTGACTGGTAAGACCGGCAGCAGCAGTGTGATGCTTGAAGTCAAAAATCCAGGTCAGCCAGGGACTTATTCGTTATCTGCCAACATCTGCGAGCTGACAGAGCTGACCTACACCCCACAAGTATTGGCACAATTTAAGCTTGTATCCTTAAAAGAGCGGCAATATGCAACGGCTATTGGTATTTCAGGGGGATATAGCTGTGAAAATGGGGCAAAAACAAGGATTAATGTCCAAGTAGGAAATAATATAAATAATCCGACTAATATTAAATATTTGCGAGTAAGATATATTGGTTTGAATGGGTTGGGCAGCGGGGGTCAGGCAGTATCATTTAATCCAGTAGAAAGCTATATTCAGCTTATTCCAGAGTGTCCTGTTGGTAATACTGCAAGTGTAGTTTTAGAGGCAACAAATCCAAGTATTGCCGGGGATTACCGACTCGAACTGGGGGTGATAGATTCGTTAATGATAGAGAAGTCGTATCCCGGGACGATAAGTATCACTGATCAGATTGCTAATCGGTATCATACCTTAGAGATTGTAAACAGCAGCTCAAATGAGTCAGGTGCAATGAATGAAATTAAACTCCGGATAAAAAATGAGCAGGGCTCACCCGAATATTCATTGATACGCAGGGTAAAAATAAAGATACCCGGTGCCCGGTTCAGCGGTGCCTCACTACTGCCGGCTAACTGGTCTGTAGAAAAGATAGAGTCCGGGGATACCATTTATCTGTCTACGGCTAAGGACTATCTGTCCCGAGGTAAAGCCATAGAGGTAGTGTTGGTGCTGAAAAATCCAGCGACAACAGTAGCTGCTTCGATTGTACCGGAGGTCTGTTATCAAGAGTACAGTGGGTTAGAATTTTTGCCTACAATCATTGGCAGATTGGAATTAATAAGGCAGATATCCCGAAAGGTAAATATGAGTCTGGGGTTTATGTCCGGGTTTTCACCAGAGGCAGGTGTCAATTCTAAGGTATATACCAATTTTAATTATATGGCTGGTCCGGCTGACTCATCGATAATGAAGGTATACATAAATTTATCAGAGATTGGGTTTGGCACACCAATTAAACCTGATACCCATCTTACCGGTGATTGGTTCGTAAAAAATATCACCAATGGAATATTAGAGATAGAAAATCGAGGTCTGGGTATTGGCGTAGGCAGTGGTTTCAATTTAGATTTAGATGTCCAAAACCCGAGAATAGCCGGTGGTTATCTGCCTACTGTCTGGCTGATAGATAATATCGGGGTTGTTATCCCGCTATTAGATACAACGGGCAGATGGGAGGTAATGGAACAGGAAAATCGTAAAATATCAGGGGATATTGAATATGAGACAGGCTATTCCCATGAAGCAGGGGCAGTATCACAGATAATTCTTAATATCAGTAATGGGAATAATCCTTCCTACTGCCAATTGTCCACTATTACCGTTGGGTTGTCCGCAGGTGAAATACTGAGCGAGCCCGGAGAATCTGTTGGTGCAGGGTGGCTGATAAGCAGTCGGCTATCTTCTGGTACTGTTACCCTGTCACCTTCTACTGGAGCGATGATACGGCCAAATGAGAGTAGAGTGGTTAAATTAAGGATTCGTAATCCAAGAAATCCTTCGCAAGTATCGGTAAATGGTGTGGCAATGGAAGTTTCAGGAAGAGAAATCAATATCCCGATTGTCTCAACTGCCTTTGTTATCCCGCAAAAACCCCGTTATTTGAGTATCAGCCCGAGGTTTAAGACAGGCTATTCAAGTGAGATAAAGGCAATATCGGTCTTAGAATTGGAGGTTGGCAATGGCTTAGACAGCCCTGAATATTCGATTGTGACAGGGTTACGATTATCTTGCGGTTCACTGATTAGTCTGCCGCAAACAGATATAGGGGGAGGGTGGTATCTGGAGAAGGCAGGTGAACAGGTCATTCTCAAGGCAAGGGTATTAGAGGAGGGAATAAAAAGAGGGCAAAGCCGGAAATTCTTATTAAATATACAGAATCCAACACTTGCTGAAGTAATTATGATTACAGGCACTGCTACAGAAAGTATTGGCTTGAGCTATAAGGCAATGGTAATTGGGGCATTAAATATAACCCGGAATATCCCGCGGCAGTGGAAGGCATCAATAGGGTTAGAATGTATCGTTGGCGGGCAGGGTGAATTACAATTGGTTGTTGCCAATCCCAAGCTGAATCCTTTATATGCCATGATAGATAAACTAATTGTAGATTATACAGGTTTTGAGTTTTTATCATCAACCGGACCCACGGCATTGGCAGGTAATAACTGGTATTTATCCGCTAAAGAGCCAAACTTGGAATTATTACCTTCCATGTCGGATTATTGGATTGAACCGGGGAAACAGGCAACATTTACCATTACCGGCGGCCGGGCAGGGAAATATGCCGGTAGATATAAATTTAATGTATTTGTCCGAGAGGTCTCAGGGGAACAGGCAACTGCTACTGTGGAAGGATGGGCAATAATAAATGATCCGACACCGCCTTCTGATATTGCCTATCTATATGAAGGATTAGGAACAGATACAGATATTGGCACACAGAACACTGTCTGGCTTTCATGGGCAGCCTCGCAAGATATGGAATCAGGGATAAAAGAATATCTGTATAAAGAAGACGGGACCACTACCTGGCAGAGTGCCGGTAATGGAACACGGGTGCTGATCAGTGATTTGGAAGATGGTAAATGGTATAAATTCAGTGTTTGTGCCAGAAATGGCTGGGAGATGATTGGCAGCCGGACTGATTCTGATGGAATATTTATTGATACCTCGCCGCCAGGGACACCAACAACAGCTGATATGGGGGAATATACCGCTACCTCTACATTAAGATTCAGTTGGCAGGCAGAGGATATTCATTCAGGGATAGGGACATATTCGGTGAGTATTTATGAGGATAATAAATTAGTCAAATTTGTAGAGTATTCTTCTGCTACGACCTCTATGCAATATATCGGGATAGATGGCAAACAATATGTATGTAAGGTAAAGGCGATAAATGGTGTTGGGTTATCATCTGGAACAGGCAGTTCAGATGGTATTGTTGTAGATTCTACGCCGCCGGCAGCACAGATACGGCTGCTTCCTTTCATTGAGAATGGTGAGATAAAAATATTTGGGACTGCTGCGGATAGGTTTTTTGACAGCTACAGGGTATTGGTTGGCAATGATATTATTGCCACAGGGACTAATTCAGTCTCAAATGGGACACTGGCTATCTGGAATAGTATTAGTGTTAGCGATGGCAGTTGGACAATTAGACTGGAGGTGCAGGATACGGCTGGGTTAATAAGCACCGATAGTGTGTTTATTTTAATAGACAATAGCCCGCCAACAGGCACACCAACCATACCTGTAACGAACAGTAGATACTCTACCTCAACTGCTATTAATTTTAACTGGGATAGGGGAAGTTTAGCCGATATTGGAAGCGGAATAAGCGGGTATGAGTTATGGATAGGGACGACCGGTATAACCGTTGGGAGCAGAACGACATATCTATTTATCGGCAGGCAGGGAGAGACTTATTCCAGCCGGGTAAGGGGGATAAATGGTGCTTTATTAAAATCAGAATACAGCCATGAGTCTTCCCCTGTAACCGTAGATATTACTCCACCGGATACAGTCAGGGTAATGGATCAGGGCAGTTATACAACTAATTTAGAATTAGAGTTCTGGTTTGGTTCATCGACAGATGCAGAATCAGGGATATTATGGTATGAATATGAATTAGGGACAAAAAGTTTGGGCACACGAAGTAATTCGGGTAGTATAACGATTACCGTTGATAGTCTGGGCAGCTATTCCTTGCGTGTTCGTGCTGTAAATGGTGCTTTATTGTGTAGCAACTGGAGATATTCAGATGGGATAATAGTAGATAATACAGCACCTGTATTGCTTGAGGTCAGGGATGGTAAAGGGACAGATACGGATATGACTGCCTCTGGAAATACATTACGGGCTAACTGGTCCGGGTTTGATTTAGAATCCGATATTGTGGGCTGCTGGTATGCTATCGGGACAACAGAGGGCGGAACGGATACAATAGATTGGACTTCTTTGAGTCCGACTGCTGCAAGTGCCGCTGTTTCTGACTTGATCCTGCAGGATGGGGTAACATATTATTTCTCTATCAAGCTGAGAAATGGTGTTGGTTTAGAGGCAGCAGACAGCTCAGATGGTATTGTTGTAGCCGTAGCTCAGCCGCCTGTACCTGAAATAATCAGGGATGGGGCAGATGCGGATATTGATTATTCTGCAAACACAAGCAGCTACAGCTGTAATTTTGATTTATTATCTACCCATGAATATGATATAACAGGCTATGATGTTGGTCTGGGAACAAATACGACGACAACCATGACCGGGTTCAAGAGGGTAGGGACTTCGACTAAGTTGGTATGCTTTACCAATTTAAGTTTAGAGCAGAGGACGAGATATTATAGTCTGGTACGAAGTGTAAACAGACACAATAAGGTGTCGGAGATTTTAGCCTCAGATGGGTTTATGGTAGATGTAACACCACCGGGGGTAACGATCCTCTCACCTGCTAACGGTTATATTTCCGGCACGAAAACCATTATGGTCAGGGGCAACATAAGAGAGGACTATGGCACACCGAGCATAAAGGTCAACGGTCAGTCAGCAGTAGTTACAGGTGATGAGTTTACGGCAACGATAACGATAACACAGGATGGAACAAATACGATGTGGCTAACAGCAACAGATGCCGCCGGCAATGTCGGCACAGCTGCCGGCGAAGTAATATTGGACAGGATGGCACCGAGGATAACGATCCTCTCACCTGTCAGCGGATATATCTCCTGCACGGAAACCATCATGGTCAGGGGCAGCGTAAGGGAGGACTATGGCACACCGAGCATACTGATCAACGGTCAGTCAGCGGTAATCATGGGTGATGAGTTTATGGCAACAGTAACGCTCACACAAGAAGGAACAAATACGGTGTGGCTAACAGCAACAGATGCCGCTGGCAATGTCGGCACAGCTGCCGGCGAAGTGATATTGGACAGGACAGCACCGGGAATAACGATCCTCTCACCTGTCAGCGGTCATATCTCGGGCACGGAAACCATCATGGTCAGGGGCAGCGGGAGGGAGGACTACGGCATACCGAGCATACTGATCAACGGTCAGTCAGCAGTAGTTACGGGTGATGAATTTATGGCAACAGTAACGCTCACACAGGAAGGAATAAATACGGTGTGGTTAACGACTACGGATACAGTCGGCAATGTGGGGACAGCTGCCGGCGAAGTGATATTGGACAGGACAGCACCGATGGTAACGATCATTTCACCTGTCAATGGCTATATCTCCGGCACGAAAACTGTCGTGGTCAGGGGCAACGGGAGGGAGGACTATGGCACACCAAGCATACTAATCAACGGTCAGTTAGCAATAGTTACGGGTGATGAGTTTATGGCAACAGTAACGCTAACACAGGAAGGGACAAATACGGTGCAGCTAACGGCTATGGATACTGTCGGCAATGTGGGGACAGCTGCCGGCGAAGTGATATTGGACAAGACAGCACCGATGGTAACGATCCTCTCACCTGTCAGCGGTCATATCTCCGGCACGGAAACCATCATGGTCAGGGGCAGCGTGAGGGAGGCCTACGGCACACCGAGCATACTGATCAACGGTCAGTCAGCGATAGTTACCGGTGATGAGTTTATGGCAACAGTAACAATAACACAGGAAGGAACAAATACAGTGCAGCTGACGGCTATGGATACAGCCGGCAATGTGGGCACAGTTGCCAGCGAAGTGATATTGGACACGACAGCACCGATGATAATGATCCTCTCACCTGTCAACGGTTATATCTCCGGCAGAAAAACCATCATGGGCCTGGGCAGCGTAATGGAAAACTACGGTACACCGAGCATATCAGTCAATGGTCAGTCAGCAATAGTTACGGGTGATGAGTTTATGGCAACGATAACGCTCACGCAAGAAGGGACAAATACAGTGTGGCTAACAACTATGGATACGGTCGGCAATGTGGGTACGGCTGCCGGCGAAGTGATATTGGACAGTACCCCACCCATACCCGGCACAGTATCAGATGGGTTTGGAGAGGATATCGGCACAACCTCTTCTAACAGCTGGCTGGCAGGTAACTTCAGCCAGTGGCAGGATGATGAAAGCGGGATAATAGAATATGAATACAGCATCGGAAGCCAGCCAGAATTAGCAGATATATTTCCCTGGCAAAAAATAGCAACTAAAACCTATGCCCTGGCTACCGGGCTACAACTGATAGGCGGCAAGACATATTATTTTAATGTCAAAGGGATAAATCAGGCACAGCTTTATTCTATCGCTGCCTCTGATGGAGTAACAGTATTAGACATAGACCTGAAGCCGCCGGCTCAAGTCAATGATGGTTTGGATGAAGATATAGATTATCTTGGCACAACAACTATTATTTCTGGTAATTGGTCAAAAGTAGATTTACAAGGTAGAAAATTTGATTATTATTATGCCATGAGGGAGGGTTTTGGTAATTTTATTATCCCCTGGACATGTGCCGGCACGAAAACACAATTTGTCAGCCGGACAACACTCCAGCAGGGGAAACAATATTACCTGTTTGTTAAGGTAGTTGATGAAAACAATTTTTCATCTGAGGTAGCCATATCCGATGGTATCATAGTGGATATTACTCCACCTGAACCAGTGGTAATCATAGATGGCGACTATATTGCCACTAAAACAATATCCATCAGCTGGACACCTGCCAGAGAACAAGAATCTATATTCAAGGAATACTATTGGCGAGTTTCTCCTGTAGAGGAGGGCTTTAGACCTCCAGCCAACTGGATTTCTGCCGGCACAGCCACCTCTATCAATTTCACTGCTTCATCCGATGGAAGGTATTATTTTGAAGTAAAGGCAGTAAATACTGCTGGGTTATTCAGCATAAGTAAAAGTGATGGCATTATAATAGATACCTCGCCCCCTCTGGGCACCCCTACCCCACCCATGCCGGAATCTACATATTCATCTATCCCAGAAATATCATTTAATTGGACAGGAGGGAATCTAACAGATATAGAATCCGGGCTTATAGGCTATGAAATAGAACTGAATGATGGCAGAATATTTAATCTAAGCACTAATACCCTGGAGTGTTCTGGAACACAAAATTACACCTATCAGGCTAAGGTCAGGGCAATAAATGGTGCTGGATTATCTGGACAATGGTCTGATTGGGGCAATGCGGTAACCATTAACATGGATCCTCCCCGGTCAAAAATTATAACTACCATTGACAAATACTGGCAAACACAGCCGCTTACAATAACTGTTACAGGAGAGAATAGTGTTGGATTAAAGCAGATATCGTTATATTATTCATATAGTAAGGATAATGAGATCTATACTGCATTTAATCTTTACGGGAAGATATCGGGAACCCGGACTACCTTTACATACCCATACAAGGATGGATATTATAGATTTATAAGTCAGGCAGAGGATATGGCTGGGAATAAAGAGCCTTTTAAGTCTTCGTATGAATTAGAAACAGGATATGATATTACCCCACCTGACTCTTATGTCTTACCTGTTATCCCTTATTATCAACAGGGAAGTTTTAATCTGACATACAAGGCAACAGATAATTCAAGTGGGGCATCATTGGTGCAGCTATATTATAATTATAGTGAGGATGGTAAGAATTGGACAGGATATATGTGCTACGGTACTATAACTACCTTTATTCCAGAAAAAGAAGGCTATTACCAATTTTATACCCGGGCAACAGATATTGCCGGTAATTTAGAGCCTGCCCCACAAGGGTATGATACCGGTGTTCTGGTAAAGACACAACGACCGGAATCACAGATATTCCCCTTAGATACATACTGGTATAATCAGCCCATAAATATACAGGTAATGGGTAGTGATACAATAGGGTTAAAAGGGATAGGAATATATTATCGTCAAGAGGGAAACACTGCCTGGCAACGATATATTCAACAAGAGGTATCCGGCACAAGAGTAATTACCTGCTTTAACCTTGACATAAAGGATAATGGTTATTATGAATTTTCCTCCCGTGCAGAGGATATAACCGGCAGGACAGAAGACATAACGCCAAAGATTACACTCGGGGTTGATACCATCCCCCCTGAAATACAGGAATTATCTGTCCCCAGAATACTTAAAGGGGGAGAGACAGCGACAATAACATGGAAAATCTCAGATAACCTTCAATCTGGCACAATCAGTATATTCTACCCGACTGCCACAACTAAGGTTATCATTTTAGAGACAGCCGTCAGTATGGGCAGCTATACATGGAGGACACCAGAGGATATAAGTACCTCTGCCTTTAGATTGATTGCTCAGGCATGTGATAAAGCAGGAAATTATACCGAAAAAACTATTTCCTTTATACTTGATACCACACCACCTGTATTAAACAGGGCATGGGAAGAGGGTGGCTGTGGGATTGAAGGCATAGATACAGATGTAGACATAGATGGTGATTTCGTGGTTAGATGGGATGAAGGGATAGATCCTGAGAGTAAGATTTTATACTATGAAGTATATGAGAGTCAGGATGAAGAAGGGTTTAATCTACTAGGTACAACAACCACTACTATCTACCCGATTAATCATACAGATAAACGAAACTACCGCTATAAAATAATCGTTGTAAATGAGCTTGGATTATCAACAGAAGTATTTACAGATGGTATCAGGATAGTGGATAAGATGGAACGAATTAATCCAAGCGAGGTAAAAATAACACAGGTAGATGAAAGAGGGAGAAAAATAATAATCACCCTACCTGAAAATGCCTTTGGAACATCTACGGTTATAATGATTATACGGGCATTAAAAGAGACACAAAATAGTAAGAAATTCAGCCCGGAGGCAGGGAAAAAAGATCTTGTTATCCTTAACTGTTCATTAAGAGAGATCATAGCATTGAACGATAAAAATGTTGCTGTTCAGCCGGAAAAAGAGATAGAGATAGTGATCCCCTATGATGATCCTGATGAACTTGATGAGATTACAGATACATTTTATCGAATATATAGATTGGATGAAAATGGGTGGAATTTGTCCATAGGTAAGCAGAGAGTCAATTCGTTAGAAAATAATATTCAGCTAACAACCAATCACCTATCCATATTCGGGATATTAGCCTCAAGCAACTTAAGGCGGGATAGGGTCATAGAAGGGGATGTCTACCCATATCCTAACCCATACAAACCATCCATCCATCCTCAAATGAAGTGGTGGGGCATACCAGAGGCAGGCAGATTAAAGATATGGACAATATCAGGTGAATTAATCTATGATACCGTTGTTTCGTCGGATGCAAATAATGAATATGAATTCAAAGAGGCTGATCAATTGCCGTCCGGGATATACATCTATGTGGTTATAGACAGGTATGGAGGGTTTGTGCGGGGGAAGTTTGGGGTGATAAGGTAGTGTATAGGCTGAAGGTGTTTAGTCTGAAGGCTGAAGGGGAAAGATGGAAAGGGAAGACAGTGTCATGTCAACCTTAATAGTATTGTCATCTCGAAGGAGTACTCGA
>JACQYP010000189.1 GCA_016208205.1 Candidatus Desantisiibacteriota bacterium
AATTTCAGGATGTGTAACCATAAGTTCGGTTTTTCTCATATCTGCCCCTCCTTCCCAGTTTGGGTAGGGACAGTATAGCACAAAATTTACTTTTACGTCAAGTTATTTATTGGATTCCATATATTACTATTCGTAGCACGAACAAGAACAGCATGCTGTATCTTTACTATCCATCCCTAAGCCTTGTTTGGATAATGCTACTAATTTAGCAAAAGCTTGTGTATCCCTTACAGCCAGATCAGCCAATATCTTTCGATTCAATTCTGACCCCATCTTTTTTAACCCATTGATAAATTTGCTGTAAGAAAGCCCATGTTCCTCTACTGCTGCATTTATCCTGATAATCCACAAGCTTCTGAACTCTCTCTTTCTTGCCTTTCTGTCTCGATAGGCATAGACCCCGGCCCGGGTAACAGCCTCTTTAGCCAGCTTATACCAACGGCTTCTTGCCCCCCAATAGCCTTTTGTGAGCTTGTGTATCTTATTTACCTTTTTTTTATGTGCGACATTCGTTGCAGCCCTTGACATCTCTATCCACTCCTTTGTGATGTAAAATACTTACAAATCATCCATATGGCAATAAAAGCTTTATTTTCTTCACATCGCTATTATTGGCTATAGTTGTACCCCTCAAATTTCTTTTTTTACTTGGGGATTTACTCTTAAAAAGATGTCCTGCGAAAGCATGCTCCATCTTCACCTTTCCCTTTGCTGTAAACTTAAATCTTTTTGCTGCTGATTTACTACTTTTTATTTTTGGCATATCTTTCACCTACTTTTTCTATATTTCGATATATTTGATAGTAACTACTCAGGTTGTTCAGGCTTAGGCTGTTAGGAAAAACAAAGGCAATAATAAATTTCTCTGCGACCTAACAGCCCACAGCTTGCTCTCCTAACAGTCTAACAGCCTACAGTCTAAACAACCTGAGTAGTTACCAATCATCCCTTAGCTGGAGCAGGAGATAATATTGCAATCATCCTTCTTCCTTCTATCCTGGGTGGTGATTCTACGACGGCTGAACCCTCTAATTCTTGAATCAATTGATTCATTATCTTTGTACCAAATTGGGTATAAGCCATTTGTCTCCCTTTGAATTCAATCTTAATCATGACCTTATCCCCTGCGGATAAAAATTCTTTGACATGCTTTGTCTTGAAATCATAATCATGCTTATCAATAGTTGGAGACATTTTTATCTCTTTGAGATGCACTATGGTTTGGCGTTTTTTGTTTTCCTTTGCCTTTCTTGCCTGTGCATACTTATATTTACCGTAATCCATAATCTTGCAAACCGGTGGTACGGCATCAGGAGATATCTCTACAAGGTCAAGCCCCTCTTTCTCAGCCATATCCAATGCAGTTGGGACGCTCATAATCCCTGCCTGACTACCATCTGCTGCAATCACACGGATTTCTTTGGCATAAATCCTTTCATTTATTCTTACTTGTTTGCTACTGGAAATATTCCACACCCCCTTTTGATCGGTAGATAGGATATAGACTGTCAGGAGAGCCATTATCCTTCATCCTAATAGCCTAACTAACAGTCTACAGCCTATCTACATAAATAGTTATTAATACTTACCAAAATACCATACTTATGCCTAAATGTCAACCTTTTTTTCTCTAATTTCTGTAAGAATAATAGAGATAAAATCTTCTATTGTCATTTGCCCCAAATCCTTACCGCCCCGTTTTCTTATTGATATGGTTTTATTTTGCTCTTCATTATCTCCTAAGATTATAACATATGGTAGTTTTTGTATTTGAGCCTCTCGTATCTTGAATCCAATCTTTTCATTTCTCAGGTCAATATCGCATCTTATCTGGTTAGCTTTCAATTGGTTCTGGATATACTCACCGTATTGTTTATGTTTTTCTGTAATGGTGGCAATCAGCACCTGTGTTGGGCTTAGCCAGACAGGAAATGCCCCGGCATAGTGCTCAATAAGTGCTCCCATGAACCGTTCCAGGCTCCCAAGAACCACTCGATGGATCATAACCGGTTGATGTTCCTTGCCATCCTGACCAACATAGGTTACATTAAACCGTTCCGGCAGATTAAAATCAACCTGAATGGTTGGCCCCTGCCATGTTCTGGACAGGGCATCCTTAAGCTTGATATCTATCTTTGGTCCATAAAAAACCCCTTCACCGGGATCAATCTGATAGGGCAATCCCTTTTCTTTTAAGGACATTTCTAAGGCTGAGGTAGCCAATTCCCATATTTCATCTGAACCGGTATATTTTTCCGGTCTTGTCGAAAGGTATACCTCATATTCTTTGAATCCAAAAGAGGTAAGCATATTGATTATAAATTCAAGTACATTTTGTATCTCATCCTTCAGCTGCTCTCTGGTGCAAAAGATATGGGCATCATCCTGGGTAAACCCGCGAACCCTGAGCAAGCCATGGAGCACACCGGAGCGTTCATGCCGATATACTGTGCCCAGCTCAAATAACCGCAGCGGCAAGTCCCGATAGCTCTTGGTGTGACTTTTATAGATAAGGATATGTCCCGGACAGTTCATGGGTTTTAAGACATATTCCATATTGTCTACATTCATGAAATACATATTTTCACGGTAAAAGTCATAATGTCCGGATGTTTTCCACAGATCAACCCGTGCAATATTAGGTGTTACAACCTCATGATATCCACGGTTAGCATGTTCAAGCCGCAAAAACCGACAAATTTCCTCTCTGACAATAGCACCCTTAGGATGATAATAGATAAGCCCTGGACCAGCCTCATCATAAACTTGAAATATCCCTAATTCCTTTCCAAGCTTACGGTGATCCCTCTTTTTTGCTTCTTCTATTTGATATAGATACTTTTCAAGCTCTTCCTTTGTCTCAAATGCTGTCCCATAGATTCTGGTAAGCATTGATTTTTTTTCATCCCC
>JACQYP010000190.1 GCA_016208205.1 Candidatus Desantisiibacteriota bacterium
ACTCAGTGTCTTAGCTGTTACCTTTTCTCTCTTCTCGCTTCCCACTTGTCCAACTGCGCGTGCGGCGTCTTTGACAACATGCTTTGTCAGACTACTCAATAGAAGAATTCCTCCTTGCATTTTATCCACCTCCCAGTGTACTTACTCTATTATACACCAAAAGGACTTTTATTTCAAGTCAGAAAAATGTATTTTTCCCACTAATCTGAGGAGAGCCTGTAGAATGAGGATAGGGGCATATCGATTGGCAGACAAATAAAGGGGCAATGTTCATGATTTTACCAGTTTATGTCTAATGAATGGGGGTTGTTATGGAATTTTTAGATGTGAAAACAGATTTTGCCTTTAAGAAGGTATTTGGTTCATCTGAAAGCAAGGATATTTTAATCAGCTTTCTCAACTCTATTATTGATTTTGGTGAGAAGGAAAAGATAGTAGATTTAACTATTATGGACCCATATCTGATACCAATGATTATGGGAATGAAGGATACCTTCGTAGATGTAAAGGCTAATCTGTCAAACCACAAGAGTGTGATTATTGAGATGCAGGTATTGAATGTAGAAGGGTTTGAAAAAAGGATTTTGTATAATGCAGCAAAAACATATTCAACCCAATTAATGAAAGCAGAAGCCTTTAGCACCCTTGAGCCTATTATTGCCCTGACCATTACAGATTTTATTATGTTTGAAGAGACAGAAAATGTAATCAGTTGTTTTAAGCTCATAGATAAAGAGACATTCATAAAATATAATGATGAGATAGAGTTAATCTTTATTGAACTTCCCAAATTCAACAAGACTGAGGATGAATTGGAAACAATAAAGGATAAATGGATATATTTTATTAAAAATGCCGGTATGCTTGAATACAAACCAAAGACATTAATAAAGGAAGCCCAGATAGAAAAGGCGTTTGAGATAGCTAATACAGCATCAATGACCAGAGAAGAATTGGAGGCACAACATAAACGGCATGATTTTATCTATTGTCAAAAGGGTGCACTTTCGCTTGCCTTAAAACAGGGACTACAGCAGGGGAGACAAGAAGGGAGAATTGAAGTAGCAAAGATTCTTTCAGGTTTAGGAACGGATATAGAAACCATCTCAAAGGCTACTGGATTAAGTAGAGAAGAAATTGAAGGCATAGAGGAGATGAGTCTTTTGTGATAAGATCGAAAGGATTGTTGGATTGAGTGTTAAAGCCAAAGGATAGAGGAAGACTTCAAAAATAGTAAAAAGGGGGTGCTTGTCCCCAGTTTCCCCAACCCAGCGAAAACACCATCTGTTTTGATAATGTAAGCCAGAATGCTACTATCAAGATTTACAATATCACCGGTGAATTGGTAAAAAAGATAGAGGTGACTAAGTCCCCTCAAGACTGGAATATTTTCAACGAAAGTATTGCCTCAGGCATTTACATCTACACGGTTAATGGTGGAAACAGAGGAAGGTCTGTGGGTAAGATTGGGATAGTGAAATAATAATAACGGAGGGCGGACATTCCTGTCCGCCCTTTCTCTTCAGTCTCTGCATTATTTGGCGGGTTAGAAAATCCGCCCTCCATTGGAAGCAGACAGGGACAAGCCTCCTGTTTTCGCAAGGGCAGGCTTTGTCCCTACAATAATTGTGCTTCAAGTGCGTAATATGCCCTTCTGTCTAATAATAACCCATTGGGTCAACATTCACATCCCACCAATTACAATATTTTCCAAAAAACACTTGACAAATTCATTATTATATGCTAATATTATAATATAACAATTAAGGAGGTTGCTGATGGAAGAAAAGCTTTACGAACTTCATGCCCGGATGTGTCAGGTATTTACCTCACCCAAGCGGTTAGAGATACTGAATCTTCTCCGGGATAAGGAGTTGTCTGTGAATGAATTAGCCGGTCTGTCCCACATCCCGCAGTCAAATCTTTCCCAACATTTGACTATCATGCGTGAAAAAGGTATGGTGAAGACACGAAGAGAGGGCACAACTATTTACTATTCTTTAGTTAATCCCAAAATTATTCAGGCGTTTGATATTATAAGGGAAATACTGTTAGAGAAATTGGCCCAGACAGAAAAATTATCCAAAGAGTTACATGAAATTTGAGGAGGTACTTATGCAAAAAATATCATTAGTTGGATTTTCAGTAAAACATCCCCGGGTGGTCATGTGGTTAGTTCTTGCTATTACCATGGCTTTTATAACCCAGTTTCCCAGGATAAAGATTGATACCAATCCCAAAAACATGCTGCCTGAAACATCAGATGTCCGTGTCTGGAATGACAGGGTAGACAACGATTTTAGTCTTTATGAGGATATGATTGTTTTAGGGATAGTAAATAAAAATGGTATTCTCAATCAAAAAACACTGGCAAAGATTATTCGTATTACAGATGAAATCTTGAGGCTCAAGGGTGTGGCTGCCCGGGATGTCAATGGTTTTTCAACTATTACCAATGTTACGGCTGAGGCAGGTATCTTATCGGTTGCCCCACTAATGGCTGAGGTGCCCAAAGATAAGACACAGATGCAGGCACTTGAAAAGACGCTTATGGAAAATCCGCTTTTCATCAATCGGCTCATCTCTAAGGATAAAAAAACCACAGCTATCTATGTTCCCCTGGAAAAGGGGGCTAACGGTAAGGAGATAGCCGATAAGATACGGGAGATAGTGAAGAAAGAGGGTGGGGACCAGATGAGCTACTATGTTGCCGGTGACCCGGTGGCCAGGGATACCTTTGGGGCAGTTATGTTTAAGATTATGGGCATCTTCTCACCTATAGCCGGAATGATTATGTTTGGTGTTATCTACCTTATGTTTCGCAATTTATCCCTGGCTATCTCAATGATGGCTGTGTCTATGATCAGCATTATCTGGAGTATGGGGCTTTTAATCGGTCTTGGCTTCCCTGTCCACATTATGAGTTCTATGTCACCTGTCTTTTTAATGGCTATTGCTACGGACAGTATTCATATCTTTAATGAGTTTTACTTCCGATACAAAGAGAAAAGGAACAAAAAACAGGCTATCCTTGAAACCATGCAGGCTGTGGGTCGTCCAGTGCAATATACTGCCCTGGCTACGGCCGCAGGTTTTGCGGTACTCGTGTTTATGCAGATCGTCCCGGTCAAGGTCTTTGGCGGTTTGCTTGTTTTTGGTACAGTGGTCCTGAGACTTTTGAGTTTTAGCTTTATCCCGGCTATTCTTACCTTTGTTCGAGAAGAAAAGATGGATAATGCCGCACAAAAGGAGGATATAGGGCTGAGTCGAACCTCTCATATTTTAAGAATATTAGCTGGATTTGGGGTTTACCGACCAAAGACTACGGTTTTAGTGGGGCTTATGTTTCTTGGTTTGGCGGTTATGGGCACCAGCAAGATTATAGTTAATAATAATATGGTTGAGTGGTTTAAGAAAGATAGTGAGGTACGGGTGGCTGATACGGTGATGAATCAAGCTTTAGGGGGCACTTCACTTGGCTATATTGTCGGTCTGTCTGAGGAGGCTGAATATATCAAAACACCAGAAGCGATGCGATACATAGAGGCTTTGCAGAAACATCTGGAAAAGTTATCTGTGGTGGGCAAGACAAACT
>JACQYP010000027.1 GCA_016208205.1 Candidatus Desantisiibacteriota bacterium
ATAACGATATTAAAGGTATGACCACCGATAAGGATAAGCACAGCCAGAACATATCCAAGATACGGTATCTCTGTGGCCATCTTTGCTACCCCGTTGATAGTCATGGCAATTGCGCTTGTAGCCAGACCCAATGCAAGCAATCGGGCATAAGAAAGCACATCGCCAAAATAGCCGACTACATTGTATAAGCTGATAGCCCCATTAAACAATTTCCCAAAGATACCCTTGCTTGTCCTTCCCTGGGTAAGGATAAGGGCAATAGCTGTAATAGATGCTCCGTTACCTGCTGCTGCTGATATTTCTGGGGATACCTTGCCGCCAAGGATAAAGCTATATCCCATAGGCAGGAGGAAAACAAGGAGGATGAGCCATAATGCCTGATCCAGCAGGGCATCAATGAATTTCTTGTTGCGAATATTGCTGCATGCTTTAATGATAATACCTGTAAATATCTGAATAATTCCAAGCCCCAGAGCCAGCCTTAACATATCCAGAGGGTTTTCTATTGGGTTAATAATAACTATTCTTTGGAATAGTTGAGGCAGGACAGCTACATCAATCCCAAACCATCCGCCGGTTAATGCCCCAATAACTATGGTCGATATTCCGCTCCAGAGGATTATTTTTACTAATCTTGCGCCGCTTCCTGTTGGCTTGAACATTTTCAGGAGAAAAAGTGAAATAGCAGTCAGTATCACCCCATAGCCGGCGTCTGTAATACAACACCCAAAAAAAATAATGAAGAATGGGGTAAGAAGGGGTGTTGGGTCAAATTCACGATAGTTGGGTCTGCCATAAAGTGTTGTTACAAACTCAAAGGGCGAAACATAGTGATTATTTTCCAGTGCAACCGGCGGCTGCTCATCCTTTTTAGAGGGAAGGACAGTAATCTCTAATTCAGGTGAGATTTTTTCTAATTCTTTTCTAATAGCCATCTCATCCTTTGTCCTAATCCAGCCATTAATAAAAAAGACTTTTCTGGTATGAGCAAATTTAGCCTCAACCTGCCTTTTCTGGATGTCTTCAAAGGCAAGGTCATACAAAACAAGGGCATTGTCCCGTTCATTCTTAGCCAGATCAAGGCATGCCTTTCTTAGTTTAATCTTTTCTTCATCTATTGCAGAAAGCTCTGCTTTCATCTGTCTCATCGCCTCAGCTGGACTATCAACAATACCCTCAAAACCGGGAGGCTTGCACCCATGATGATTGAGAATGGCAAGTATCTGGGAGGCATCGTCCTTTAGCATCAGCAAAAAAAGATAAGCCGTATCACGATTTTCACTTATTATTCGCAATTCAAATCCTGTTGCTTGCTTGCGAATGTCTTCCTGAATTTGGAGCAATAATTTTTTTTTGGCTATAATCAACTGGCTTGTTGTCATGCTCGAGTCTTGTAAATCCTGCAAGTTGGCATCAAAATCCTGCCATGGAGATAGTTCATCCAGCATATCTTGTTTCTTAGACATTTCTAATTGCAGCCCAATCATCTTGTTTTCTAACTCAAGACACTGGGAATATATTCGGCTAACATCTGTCTCTTGCCTGATTCTTTCTATTTTCTCAGGTGATAGCGTTATTCTTTCAGGGGAAAGTAATGCTGCCAACCCCTTAGCTTTTTCTGAATAATCGGCTGTAAAATTAATAATATACTCTAACCGGCTCAAATCCTCTTCAAGGTTGCCTATTTGAATGCCTGAAAATGCTGAATCTGAGACTTCTTTTCTGCCTACTGCCTTCTGTTCACCAATCTCCGACTCTTTAAGTTCTTCCCGGGCATCAGAGATATGGACACAGCCCAAGCGTAGCAATGTTTCGATGACCTTTTCCTTTAATGAACCGTATCCTGAAAGCTGAAATTTTTTCATCTGGCTAACAGCCATGTTTTTACTCCTATTAAAAAATAGCACGCGGATTGTACGGATGAGACGGATTGGCACGGATAAGAATTTATTAAAAATCCGTGAAGATCCGTTAAATCTGTGTTATCCGTGTTCTATTATTCCTCCATAATTTTTGCAGCAATAAATCTTATGGCTGCATCCATGTTTTGTGCGGCATTTTCCCGAATTCCATGGATCAGATGCTCGTTTTCTTGATTTAAGCAAGCAATCTGTGTTTCTGTCTCAGCCCGGACATCTTCAACAAGTTTTTTTTCCATTTCCTGAATTTGTTTTTTAACTTCCGCGTGCGATTCCTGCTTTTTTGTTTCTGCCTCAAATAGCATTTTGTGTGCCTCTTTATGTGCCTCAGCCACAAGCTCTTCGCTTTCTTGTTCCACCTGATGGACTGTTTTTAATAATTCAACCATAGACATAATCTTACTCCTATTGATAACTACTCAGGTATTTAGGCTGAAGACTGAAGGCTGAAGTGTCCTAATAGCCTTCTGTCTTCAATCTGTCCACCTGAATAGTTACCATCAGCCAACTCAAATATTGAAAAGTTTTGTGTGATCACGCATAATTTATTCCTAAAAGCCTTCAGCCTATAGCCTATAATTACACATATAGTATGATACCAAAAATATTTTTATCTGTCAATAAAAATATTTTTTTATTTGTATAATGGGGGTCAGCAAGCGGTAGGAAAAAGACAATCACAATTAGGATGTTTTTTTTTGAATTGACATTTTGAAAATCTTATGCTAAACTTATTTATAAGTATTCAGCTGTCAGCAGTATTACTGAAGGCTGATGGCTGATTTGGAGGTACTATTTATGGGTCTTTCTGCAAGAAAAAGAGAAAAAAGATTTACCTATGGAGATTATTTACACTGGCCGGATGATGAGCGATGGGAATTGATAGATGGGGTAGCACAGAGGACAAAAAAGAATCCACAGATTACACAGATTTTCACAGATTTAATAAAGAGTTTGTATTTTTATCTTTAATCTGTGCTAATCTGTGTAATCTGTGGATATTTCAACCTGTGAAATAATGGAGCTGCAATTGAAGAGAATATTGGGGTTTGTTGGAATTTTAATCATGGGATGGGTGAGTTTTGCCTTTGGTGGGACAGTAACCGTGTCTGGGACTACTACGGTCTTTGCGACTATACAGGCAGGGGTAGATGTTTGTCCAGAAGGTGGTATGGTATTGGTGAATGACGGAACATACACTGAAAACATCAACTTCTTGGGCAAAACCATTACTGTGGAGTCTGTCCATGGCACAACCTCTACCATCATTGACGGTAATGCCAGCGGCAGTGTGGTAATCTTTAATTCTGGTGAAGGAACTGGCTCAGTTTTAAGTGGGTTCACCATACGGAACGGGAAGGCTATCTACGGTTATGGTGGCGGGATTTATTGCGACACCTCCTCGCCAACGATTACCAACTGCACCATCATCGGAAATTCAACTTCTTGGGGTGGCGGCGGAATTTATTGCTCGGGCACCTCTTCACCGACAATCACCAACTGCACTATCAGCAAAAATTCAGCTACTAACGGTGGTGGGATTTATTACAAATCTTCTTCACCAACGATTACCAGCTGTACTATCAGTGAAAATTCAGCTGGTGGGGACGGCGGCGGGATTTCTTGCTGGGGCACATCCACACTCACCAACTGTACTATCAGCAAAAATTCAGCTGGTTACCATGGTGGTGGGATTTGTTGCTATTCTTCCTCGCTAACACTTACCAACTGCACTATCAGCAAAAATTCAGCTTCTAAAGACTACAATTCAGACGAATATGGCGGTGGTGGGATTTATTGCTCTGGCACATCCTCGCTAACACTTACCAACTGCACCATCAGCAAAAATTCGGCTCCTTATGGCGGTGGGATCCTTTGTTATTCCTCCTCCCCGCCGATAATAATCAACAGCATCCTCTGGGATAATAGTCTACAAGAAATCTATACATATGGTGGCTTAATCATCGCTTACTCTGACATCAAAGGAGGCTGGGTGGGAACAAGCAATGCTGGAGCAGGTAACATTGTTGCTGACCCATTATTTGTAGGTGATGATGATTATCACCTGATAGGAAATTCACCCTGCCGAGACAAAGGCACAAACACAGCCCCAAACATCCCTTCAACCGATAAAGACGGCAACCCCCGCATATCAAATAGCATCGTTGACATGGGTGCTTATGAGTATCAAGGCAATCCACCAACTACCTCTTCATGGATTGACGCTACGACCGGGATACTGATTGATTTTCCCAGCCTTGATGATGGCACAAAGCTCAATATCCCGATTGGATTTGACTTCCAGTTTTATGGGGAAAGGTTTAACAAAATAAATGTATGCACCAATGGTTTTATGGGATTTATTACTACAGGGCTTGATTCTAATTATAAGAATCCATTCCCTACAGGAACATACACTGATTATAATTGGTCACCAATGGTTGATATAGTTGCTCCTTTATGGACAGATTGGAGCCTTTCTTCAGACTCTCATGGACAGCCAGGCATTGGGGTCGCTTACTATCTTCAGGGTGGCATCAGTCCAAACAGATATTTTGTAGTAGAATTTCATAATATTTCACACTTTGATGGTGGCACAAGTCAAGATATGCTCTCAACCTTTGAAGCTGTCCTCCACGAGAGCGGCAAGATTCAATTTAATTATAAGCATGTTGGATATACTGGTGAGGATGTTATTGTTGGTCTAAACAATGGGGATGGTATCCTTGGCACAACTACCCTTTGGAGAGAGTCACCAGGCAGTAATACCAGCATTGAGTACAGTTATCTTACCTCAAGGGCAGAGCCTATTTCACCGTACATCAACACCTATGCTCCTATTAGTGTTCCCTTTCAATCCTTTGCAAATAAGCTTGCTTCTATAGGGCTTTATTATAAATATAGCAGTGATAATATGACATGGGGAACATATTCATTATCTGAAACAAAAAACATAACAGGAACATCTGCTGCAGGCTCGTTTTCATTTAATTGTCCGGAAGGGCAGGGATATTATCAGTTTTATACCCTTGCCAGGGATGGAAGTAATACCCTTGAATACGCTCCAAAGCTTTCGGATACATCTTGTTGTTTTTGGAATACACCTATTCTTAGTGTCTCCGGCACATCTACAGTTCCACCTTCTACACAGCGAGGTGCAAATGATGTAATTATTGGAAGTCTCACCCTTTCAACAGGAGTGGGAACGATTACAGTAGATTCTATCAAGCTCCAGAGGTCCGGCTCGTGTACGGATGCAGATATCAGCTTAGTGTCGCTGTATAGAAATGACATACGAATAGGTACCGGGAGCTTTATTAATGGATATGTGGTTTTTACAGGATTAAACATAGAGCTTGCGCCAAATACATCCAATAATATCTCTGTGAAGTATAATATTTCTACATCAGCAACGCTGGGTAATACTATTGGCATGACCTTGCTTGAGCCTGCATCAGTTGGTATTATCGGACCAGGAACCGTTTCCTCTATTAATTTTCCAATTACCTCGAAGCCATCTCTTGTTTCGTGTTTTTCCTTAGCACAGGAATTGACAGGGGTTTCTGTATCCTCTGGTATATGGGGAGATTATGATGCTGATGGCGATATGGATATTCTTATTTGCGGAGCATCTGTATCCGGTAATATTTGTCAGGTATTCAGAAATGATCAAGGAACATTCAGTCTTGCTGCTAATTTGTCTGGGATATCTCATTATGAATCTGCCAATGGTTCTTCGTGGGGTGATTATGATAATGATGGAGACCTTGACATTGCTGTAACCGGATTGGGCAGCTCAGTGATATATAGAAATACCGGTGGGAATTTTGAGTCTATCAATGCAACCCTTCCAGGATTATATGGTAGTTCCATTGCCTGGGGAGATTATGATAATGATGGAGACCTTGATATTGCTCTGGCAGGGAATAGCTCAGGCAGGATTGCTGGGATATATCAAAATAATAATGGGGTATTTACTGATATTAATGCTAATCTCACCGGCATATCTCACGGGGCATTATCATGGATAGATTATAACAATGATGGCAGATTGGATTTGAGTATAAACGGTGACGGCAATGAATTTGCTAAGGTGTATACTAACAAGGGCAATAATACCTTTGAGGATAGCGGCATAACCCTGCCTAATGTATATGTTGGCTGCCTTACCTGGGCAGACTATGATAACGATGGTGATATGGATGTAGCCATTACAGGTGGTGACAATAGTGGTAATAAACTGTCAAAAATATATCGTAATGATAACGGCACATTTACAGATATTAATGCAGGATTGCAAGATGTGTGGGTCAGCTTTGCATCCTGGGGGGATTATGATAATGATGGACTTGCGGATCTTGCCTTAATCGGTAAAACTTCAGGAATGGGAGATATTTGTAATATCTATAGAAATAACGGAAATGATTCATTTACCCTTGATACGGCTATTAATTTACCAGGGGTAGTCAATGGGGCAATTAATTGGGGTGATTATGATCATGATGGAGACCTGGATATCCTTTTGACAGGGGCAAGCAATGAGGGGAGCATTGCAAGAATATACAGGAATGATGAGGCTGTTTATAAACCAAACAATCTACCTGCCCCGCCTGATAATGGATTCAGCACAAGCCTTGATCCTGGCATTGTTACCCTGAATTGGGGCAATGGGTCTGATATAGAGACAGGAGCCTCCGGGTTATATTATAATCTCAGGGTAGGCACAGGTAGTGGAACGGGTAATATCGTCTCATCCCTATACGACTCTCCCTTGTTTGGCAGATACTATGGGCTGAAGGGTAAAACAATGAAACTCAAGGTTGTGCCTGACACAACCTACTATTGGGCAGTGCAATCCATTGATGCCGGGCTTTCAGCAGGGACATGGTCAACACAGCAGTCTGTTTATATTTCAGAGGGTTCAGTTGCTGAAAATTTACCACCCACAATTACCATCACTCATCCGACAATCCCTGGTGCAGAGGCAGATTCTTCATATCTTATTGGATGGATAGATAAGGATATTGATAGTCCTGCTACCATCTCGTTGTATTATGATGACAACAATAGCGGTACTGACGGCATAAAAATTGTTGAAAATATCAGCGAGGATGATGCGAATGATACCTATGCATGGGACACCTCTGAAATTGTTGATGGCAGCTATTATATCTATGCATTGATAACAGATGGGAGCAGCACGGCTTGCAGCTATTCTACAGGCAAGGTAACTATTGACCATCGGCAATTGGATAGTAAAAGGCTGGCATGGCATACAGGTGGATGCTGGCTTAATGGGGATATTCATATGCATACCAAGAAAAGTGATGGCAGCAATTCAGCCTCTGATGTGGCAAGAAAAGCAGAATCCTATGGGGTAGATTTTATTGCTATTACTGATCATGGTGATTCGGAGTTCAATATTGGCTCTCAGGAATATCATCAGGCGATATTGGATGCTCGTGGAACCGTAAGTGATTTAATGATCTTTGAGGGTGTGGAGTGGAATGTGCCTGGTGCGGATGACGGTGGACATGCCGGTGTGATTGTAACAAACTCGCCGGATGAAAATAAGATTATCCGTGAGTTTGTCCTGAATTTTGATGCGGATGATGATAATGTAAGGGGAGACAATGATCTTGCCCTTGCAGGACTGGCATGGCTTGGTACCCATACACAAAACAATGTGATCCCTATTTGCAGCCTGAATCATCCGAGCCGGGCTTCTTACAACCTTAGCAACCTTACTGTAGACTGGAATAAGGGCTATACCCTTGAAAAATTACGCCTGTATGATGATGTGCCGGGTGATGTGTGCATTGGGTTTGCAGGTGATTGGGGGCATAAAAAGTACACAGGCGAAGGATTTCCCCTATACTTTGCTGCAATGAATGGCTTCCATGACCCAAAGACGGCCTGGATTGGCAATTCGTTAGATCAATTGCTCAGTGAGGGCAGGAAATGGTTGATTCGATTTGAGGATGATTTTCATAGTACATCTATGGATTACTGGCCTGGTGAATACTCAAAGACATATTACTATTGCCCAAGCAAAACATATGAGGGTGTGCTTAAGGGCATACGAGGGGGATGCAGCTATGCTGTTCATGGCAATATCATCACCGGTTTAGGGTTTACAGCCTCTTGTGGTACTCAAACCGCTATCATGGGTGAGACAATTGATGCCTGTCAGGGGCAAACCATTACCCTGACCATTCGCGTACAGAAAGGCTCAGGCACTCTTAACGCTATAGAGCTTATCTCTAATATCACAGGCACAGCAGCATCAACCCATGTGTTTACTTCAAATGATTGGTTGCAAGATGGTGATTGGTTGCAGATGGGGTATGATTTTTTGGTGCCAAATCATGACTTTTATCTACGCCTTCGTGGAAGTGCTACCTCTGGAGCTGTTACCCCATGGTTTTATACCAATCCGATTATGGGGAAAGTAATGCCTGTGTTAATTCGTGTTATCCCTGCTTCAGGCACGGTAGGCAGCCCTATTACTGTCTCTGGCAGCGGTTTTAAGCCAAATGAATACATCTGGGTTGGCTTTGGCACAGCATATTGTGTAAAAAAGACGATGAGTGATGCTTTCGGGAGCTTTTCTGCATCCTTTCTTACTCAGGTACAATTTGCCGGTGAAACAACTGTAATTGCCTATGGATTATCCTCAAGCATCTTTACAACAACGAAATTTACCCTGCAGCCGTTTGCTTCTATACCACAGCCAATCAATGATATGGAGGCGTTTAATCCAACCGGTTCATCTGTATCATTAAGATGGAGTCCATATCTTGAGCAAACAGACACTCAACGGGAGATAGATGCCAGACGGAATCTGAATGGGCTGAAGGCAGCTATTACGCTTTACTATAAAGAGAATGGAAGGTGGCCTGAGTCTTTGGATTCTCAATCGCATGGTTCATATCCGGCATTTATTCCAAAATATGTCAATAATATCCCATATGCTACCCTGGGTCGTCAGATACCAAATTCCAGGAGATCAAATGTGTTAGTTGTCAATACGGCTTCAAATGAAGATATTCCGGCAAACATGATTACTAATGCCGGTGGATGGATATACAGCCCCAATAGCGGTGACATCAGGATCAATTCTAATTACAATGATATAGAGGCAATCTGGCATACTGATAATGCAAATAAATATCCTCATCCAGGCAGAAAATACTACCAATATTGCCATGATGAAGACGATGGGTTCAGTTACTACAGATACTATGATATTCGATACTCTTCTTCACCTATTACTGAATCAAATTGGGGATCCTTGCCAGAATGTCCCGGGGTAAGAATAACTCCATACAAACAACCGTTTTACCCATATTCTGAAGAATACTGGGATGGATTCCTTGCCTGGGACATGGCATCTAACACAACCTATTATCTTGCCTGTAAGATTCAGGATCAAACCGGGCAATGGTCAGACATTTCCAATATTGCCGGTATAACTACTGCAGCAGATGATGCCCGAATTGCCGACTTGACTGTATCTACTATAACCTCAACATCTGTATCCATGAAATGGACTTCACCCACACTTATCAATTATATCAACCAGACTAATGATATCAGGACGATATACAATATAGACATGCTGTTGTCGGCAATTTCTAAATATTATTACGATACCAATGGGTATTGGCCCAAAACACTGGACACAACCACATATACTACCCTCCCACCGTTTATCCCCAATTATGCGGCAAGTATCCCTGAAGCAGTATTGAGGTTGGACAATCCACATGCTGATTCTAATAATGTGCTGATTGTCCATACTTACGAGGATGAGGAAATTATGCCATCCAAACTCACAGATGCCGGCGGTTGGATCTACAGCCCCAATAGCGGTGATATGAGAATCAACTGTACCCATTTGGACACTGTTATGTTTGGTTATGATGAATATTATCAACTTGATAGTTTTACATGGCCATATTATCAATACAGGCACGAAGCAGATAAGGGATACAGGTGGGAAGGGCTTCATGGGGAAATAAATTGTGGGATGTGCATTGTTGGATGCAAGGGTGGGACACCTGTCGTGGCTTTGCCGAAATATATCGTCAAGTATGCCACCTTTACCATTACTGAAGAAAACTGGAACCAGGCAACCACATATACGGTTGCATCTGAACCAAAATTGGGTGGGAAGTCGGAACAAGCAGGGATAACGGGGCTTCAGCCGGACACTAATTATTATTTTGCCATTAAGACAATGGATTGGGCAAGGGATATATCAGAGATATCAAATGTGGTTAATCTGTATGGGCTGCAGGGAGATCCATTGGTTATAACCATTGCCACTCAAACAACCCTTGGTACGACTACCAGTCCACCTGTGCCCGGGGCAGAGATTACCTATATCATTACCTATGAAAATATCGGGGGACAGGAGATCAAAAGCCTTAGCATTACAGATAAGCCTGAACTATCCTCTGCAGAATATGGCACAGGCAGCCTGCGAATGGGAACGGTTGGTTCAACATACGAAACAGCAGATATTAAAAGCGATGCTCAGGATGATGATAATGCAGGTTGGGATGGGGTTAATGGGATTGTGATGTTTGATGTGGGAAATATCCCGACAGGTGTGCCCGAAAAAAAAGGACGGGTGTATTTCAGGGTGAGGATTAGGTAGCACAGACATTCTTGTCTGTGGTTCTCAAGTCAGGCAACTATTTAGCCGCAGATGAACGCAGATAGACGCAGATAAGCTTAAATAGAAAATAACCGTTTACGGTTGCCGGTTCACAGTGCACAGTTTTTTGTAGCCGTAAACCGATAACTGTTCGTGAACGGTTACAAGGAGACAAATGAAGCAATTAACGAATAAAATAATGTGGATATTATTGATTATCTGCTTAATGCCCAAATTGTCAGAGGCAGAAGGGATTAAGGTGGCAGCTACTGCTACAGATGTTGGCGACCACTGTGCTCAGATCCAGTGGGAAACAAATGTTGAGACATGCGGACAGGTGTTGTACTATCCTGCGGGAGAATTTCAGAATAATCTTGCTATAAGTATTGGCATGGCAACAACGCATATGGTGAGGCTCGGTAATCTGCTCTCTGGCACAATGTATCAGTATCAGGTCAGGGTCAAGGATGCAGAGGGGCATGTTGCAACCTCTGAATTGGCAACATTTACTACTACCGGTATCCCCTTGCCGCTGTTTGAGGAGATAGGTGTGGGCAGTTTGACCAAAACGACAGCACTGATTACTGCCGGAACAAATGTGCCGACTAAGCTATGGGTGGAATATGGAACTGATACAGAGGAAGGGCATATAAGTCAGGGCAACCACAGGGGGTTGCCCCTACAATTGTATGATAATAAACTGATGATTCGTGGAGGATTAAGAAACTTTCATCAGATATTACTTGATGGGTTGCAGCCGGATGAGTCTTATCACTTTCGGTTGACAGCCTATGATAATGATTGCCATGAGGTAATCTCAACAGACCATAAATTTACGACCATGGAGGATAATATTGGGCTTTATATGCCGGTTACCGGAACATTTGTAGAATGCCCTGATGATAAGTATATCTCTCATGATAAGGGGTTTCTTGAGCGGATAACTGATGGTAACACCGGCTATTTTACAGGAATGGCAACATCCGGGGATGTTACCCTGCAGGATCAGTTTGTTACTATTGATATGGGAACTATCCAGCCTGTTGACAGGATAAAGGTATATTGGCGAAAGTTGGCTTATAGCAAGGATTACAGTATCAAGCTTAGCGATGATGGTAAAAGTTGGACAATGCTTGCCTCAGGGATTAATGCCTGTGATGGAATAGATGAGCTTTCGGATACCGGGGACCCTATGAAGGTGATAATAACACAAGGGGGTGGTGTGAAAGCACGATTTGTTCAGGTATTTGTGCCTTGTGGCAGTGATTTCTTCCATAAGCATGAGGAGTGGAGATTTGTGCAATTGATGGAGGTGAAAGTGTATCCATGTAGTTTACAGGAGTTGGTTAAGGGGGGTGATGATTAAAGATCGTGGCTACTCAGGGGTCAGGAGTCAGAATGAGAGGAAGTAGGATGGGTGAAACCCATCGAGTTGCATTGTAAGTATTGCAGCATATTAAATATCAATATGCAAATTAAATTAAGGAGGAATGAAATGCGAAGATTGTTATTTGGAATGATTGGTGCAGCCTTGCTGTTTGGCACACCAACGCTATCGTTTGCCGAACCGGGGACAAGCGGGGTAACAGCAGGGACAAATATTGTCAGCGGCGGTGATGCCGGCACTGCCGGTATAACCGATACAGCGGGTGATGTTGTGGCAACATTTAAGGTGGGTGATAGCGGCACTAAGAATGTTACCTGTGTTGTGGCTACGGTTACTGTAGGACAGATATACGGTGGTAAGTGGGGAACATTGCCCGAGGATAAGAGTGAATTGCCCGCGAAAACGGTTGATTATGAGTATCAAATAATCAATCTGGGTAATGCTACGGATGTGTTTACTATATCATGGGATTTCTCAGAACTTCCCACAGGGTGGACAGCTCAGCCATATAAGAATGGTGTGGCAACCAATACCATAACCATAGCCGAGGATGCTATGGCAACATTTACGATGCGGATAGGCATATCAGGTACTGCTAATGATAATGAGAAGGGCGTGATTACTGTTACTGCTTCAACCTCTCATATTGACGGTGCAGCATATATCGTTGGAGCATGGCAATATGGCGGGGATGACTCGTTAACCGATAGTGCTACCACAACCTGCAGTTCAGCCATAATTGCTCTAACCAAGACATATCAGGTGCAAACGCCGGCCGGCTATACCGGAACTAATGCAAATGTCCCCGGCTCACTTATAACCTATTGCATTGAGTATCGTAATACCGGTAGTGCAGATGCCAGTAATGTTTCAGTAACCGATATGATTCCGGGACATACCACCTATGTTACCGGAAGCATCAGAACGGGTGCAGTTGGGGATACATATGCTGCAGCAGTTGGAGAAACTGATGCAATCGATGGTGATAATGCACAGTTTAGTGCAAGTATAGTTCAGTTCAATCTGGCAACAGTAGCTGCTGCTGCCTCCGGCAGATTGTATTATCAGGTGAGGATTGATGGGGAAGGGTCATCTACAACAGGTGCATCTACATTTACCACTACATTTACCATAGGCCAGAGCTATGGTGGGGGCAAAATATTTTACATTGATGGCACAGGGCAACATGGCTTAATAGCTGCTGAGAGCGACCAAAGTGCAGGATTACAATGGTACAATGGAAGTAATATAACAACAGGTGCAGCAGGGACTGCGGTAGGTGCAGGACAGGCAAACACAACTGCTATTGTTACTGCACAGGGAGCAGGAAGTTATGCCGCAAAACTTTGTGATGATTTGGTATTAAACGGCTATAGCGATTGGTTTTTACCATCAAAGGATGAATTAGGGTTATTGTGGCAACAAAGAAGTGTGGTTGGTGGTTTTGTTAGTAACTTCTATTGGAGCTCTACGGAGGGCGATAGCGATGTCGCCTGGGGTCAGTGGTACTCCGTCTATAACGACCAGTACACCAACGGTAAGGGACACACCTTCTATGTGCGTGCTATGCGTGCTTTTTAGCCATTCACCTATTTAACTATTTAAGTAACTACTCACCGCAGAGGCGCAAAGACGCAGAGAATAATCAGATTACAGAGTACAGAAACAACTATCAGATTTTGTGTTCTTAATTCTGCTTATTTCGATACTGTTAATCCCTCTGTTTCTCTGCGTCTCTGCGGTAAATTCCCCTTCCTGAGTAGTTACATTTTTTTAGAAATTTTTTGTTAATTCAAAATGTGTATGAAATAACAATAGCTGAGTAGTTGCCTATTTAATTTACCGCGAAGCGGTTGAAAATGTAGCAGGGGACAGAGCAGGCAGATCTGGCTCCTGATTGCAATGTAGTGTAAGCTTCCAGTTTGTCGGGAATCCTTGCCCTTTGCGATCTGTCATTCCCGCTTGTCGGAAATCCTTCTTTGTTGAGTGCACCAGATGTGGCAGGATAAGAGGAAGGATTCTGGACAAGACAGAATGATAGGAAAAGGAAGGATTCTATCGAAGAACCAATTTAAGTAATGAGGTAAAGAAAGAGGTGAAAGAAAATTGTTGGAAAAAAGGGAAAAGAAGAGAAGTGATAAAAGAATTAATCAAAGACAAAATAATAGATTGGAAAGGGTTAAAGAGAAAATATTATTTTTTAATAAAGAATATATTATAGTTACAGTGATTTTAATTTTTGCTTTCATATTGCGATTAATTTATATCTCTCAGATGAAAATAAACGATCCTAATTTTCTCCATCTGACAGGTACTGACCAAGGGGCATATGATTCTGCTGCTCAAGCAGTACTCGATGGTACTCTTCCCAAAGAGCCATATTATTATAATCCTGGGTATTATTATTTTCTGGCATTAATCTATTTAGTATGTGGTCATAATCTTGATACAGCACTCAAGGTTCAATTTCTGATAGGACTTTCGACATATTTTCTAATATATCTAATAGCTAAGCGAATTTTCAATAAAACAGTTGGTTTTATAGCTATTTCTTTATGTAGCCTCTATGGTATCTTTATGATTTATGAAGGGCTTTTTCTTTCATCTGTTCTTGAAACCTTTTTACTTGCTTTAAGCATTTTTCTATTATTGCAGAATGCCGATAAACCAAGTGCTAAGGGTTTCTTTTTTACAGGAATTATTATAGGATTATCTGTTCTTACCAGACCTAATATTATTCTTCTTATCCCTATTTATTTTTTATGGATAGCTACCAGATTATGGAGTCAAAAGAAAAGATTATTATTGGTATATCTGGTTATGACAATAGGTATAATCGGGATAATCTCACCTGTAACCATAAGAAACTATACCTATAGTGGTAAATTTATCCTTGTTTCTTCAAATGGACCAATTAATTTCTGGATAGGTAATAATCCAGATGCAACTGGTAGTTATAGACTTTCACCATTTGCTAAGGTATTAGAAGATAGGATGAAAAAGGAAGGTCGAGATTTATGGGTTTCTGATGCCTTAACCTTTATTAAAGAACGACCTGAGCAATATGTTAAGCTATTACTTAAAAAGTTTTGTCTTTTCTGGGCAAGTTATGAGCCTGCTGATAATGATATAGTTTATGAGAGAATGAAAGGTCAGTCCTCACTCCTAAGGATGCCATTTATACTTGGGTTTGGAATTATAGCCTCATTAGGATTAGGAGGAATACTTCTTTCTTTAAGACGATGGTGGGGAAAAGGATTACTCCTTTATTTGGTTATATTAGGATATATGAGTACAGTCATAGCCTTTTTTGTTCAATCGAGATTTCGAGTGGCTATGATTCCATATCTCATAGTATTTGCTGGATTTTGTCTTTATTATTGGTATGATAAATTCCAAAAAAAAGAATACAAAAAGCTATATCTATCTTTATGCCCAGCAATTATTTTTTATTTGATGGTTAATTTTCAGACTTATTTTGGATGGACTCATCCCTATTTTCATCCCAATGGAGAATATGTTGAAAGTAGAAATGGGCTTATCATAAGAGATGACAGTGGCGAGTGGCACGGAAAGGAAGTAAATGTTCTGGATTCACCTGACAAAATTATTAAAAAAGAACTAATTATAAATAGTGATATTTCTCAATTTAAGGATGCGGTGTTAATTTTGAATTATTTTGCTAATGATCAAGGTGAATTGCTGATTAAAGTCAATGAATATCAATTCCCTAAAATATCTTGTAGTCAGATTACTTACGGTCAGTTTATGCGACTTGCAAAACTCGGGTTTAAGCCAAATCATCTAAAACGAGGCATAAATATTATTACTTTAAGGGTTACTCCAACTGCAATTGTCCAAATACCAACAGATAATTGGCGTAATTATGGCCGATCATATTTTAGTAGTAATGGGATAGATTGGGAAAGGATAGAAGAAGAGTTTATGATTGAGATAGAGTTATCAAAAACTACCCAAATTTAAGGGAAGGGATATGCACAAAGGTATCTATGAGTGTGGGGGTCAGGGTCAGACTATCATATAGAAGTCAAGAACTTTTTTTAATTTTTCTTTAATTTCCCCAAAAATGCAGTAATTTCAAGGCGTTTGAGGGTAGGAATAAATATTGTCCGATAATATCTTGACATAATTGCCAATAACTGATAAAATATTTGCGAGAGTTAAGAGGTTCTTTCCATTAATGTTCCTCAAAGGATCTATTCTGGTAAATGCGGTTTTGCACCAAGCTACCAAATCGAGAGTTTGAGGAGGAAAGATGACCATGCTGACCCACGGGTTTACCCCAAAACCTTGACGGATTTCCTCCTCCTCTTAAACTCTTGCTTTTATCATTATTAGCCGTATCAAGATATATCTTCTTGTCTTGCTTAGTTATTATATATAAACAGTTACGCCTTATTTAACTGATAATCACTCATGTTTGAATCTATGTTAACTCACCACAAGTGAGATTGTTAAAAACAGATTAATCTTGAACCAACTTAGCTGAGTTGGGCAGGCTGAGGACCTTTGCCTGTAAGTAACCATGCTGGAAATTTTCCTGATGCCACCATATTCTCAAGAACCTCTCCAATAGGAGTTGGTCCTTTGTAATTGTGTGGTTTGATTCTGGAAAAGACAACATTAGACCCAATAGATTCGAGTTTTGGTCGCCGATGGATAGTTTTAGAAAGTTGAGGAGTTTGTTTGATGACCTCATTTTCTTTTTCTTGTGGGCAAGGGTTTTGTTTCAGTATAGTATCTAATGTTTGTTGAGCTTGCGCAACTATTTGTTCAATCAGTGTGTTATCGTTAGTGTTATTGTTTTGGACCAATTCAATCGTCCCTGACGAAGATGGTAAGTGCTGTTCGGAAAAACAAAGGTGACTGGTATCTTTGCCTCTCGTAACCTGTTAGCCAGATTTTTATGATAGTTACCGGTATATTCCATGACAGTGTAC
>JACQYP010000187.1 GCA_016208205.1 Candidatus Desantisiibacteriota bacterium
ATTTCATTGCCCAGAACTGTTATTTTATCTGCCATGTGTTCACCTCACTATCAGCCATGTTACAAGCTCAAAATTTTCTATTTTCTCGAGTTGTTTTGCTATGAATGAGCAGTCCGCCTCTGTCGGATGTCAGCCTGTTATCAAGCTGAAGGTTTCCTCTTCTCTTTTGCCTTTATTTTCCTAACAGCCTTCAGTCTAACAGTCTACAGCCTATTACAATGCCGCTGGATCAAAGGCATCCCTCAGCCCATCCCCTAACAGGTTAAACGCCATAATCGTTATAAAGATAACTGCACCGGGGACAAGTATCCAGGGGTGTTCAACCATATCCGATAGATTCATGGCTACGGTTAACATATTGCCCCAGCTTGCCTGCGGCTCGCTTATGCCTAATCCCAGCAAGGAAAGGGATGCTTCTCCAAGGATATACCCGGGGATACTTAAGGTTGCGGCAATGATTGCATAGGAAAGGGTATTGGGCAGGGCATGTCTGACAATGATAGCGATGTGATGGGCACCCTGTGCCCTGGCAGCCAGAATATATTCTCTTTCCCGGACAGATAAAACAATCCCTCTGATAACCCTTGCCATCCCTGCCCATCCAATAAAACTCATGATGCCGATAATAAGGAAATAAATAGCTGTGGAATTCAGGTCTAATGGAAAGGCAGCCCGAAGGGCAAGCAGGAGATAAAAATCAGGAAAACACATGATTATTTCAACGAATCTCATCAAAAGAGTATCAATTATTCCCCCAAAATATCCTGAAATACCGCCAATAATCATCCCCAGACCAAAGGAGATAAGTATCCCGACAAGACCAACAGAGAGCGAGATTCTTGCCCCATAAATAAGACGGGAAAGAATATCCCGTCCATTCCAGTCACTCCCAAAAAGATAAAGATGGGCAGGCTCGTTTGCACCAAACAAATGGATATTGCAGTGGATTATTCCCCAGAATTTGTATGGCTCACCCTTAATAAACAGGTGAAGATAATAGCGTTTTGAATTGGTAACAGGAACATAAACCTTTTCATAATATTGATTTAAATTTGTCTCATATTGATAGATAAAGGGAATAAAACTAAACCCATCCTTGTCAAAAAAGTGAAGAGCAACAGGTGGGTGATATGGTTTTATGCGACATTCATAGGTAGCAGGATATGGGGCAATAAACTCAGCAAACAAGGCGATTATATAGAAAAAAATAAGCACATACAGGCTTATCATCGATAGTTTATGCTTTTTAAGCCTGTTAAAGGCAATCTTAACCGGAGAAAGTGATTCGTATTTGATAAGCTCTTTTTTTTTCAATAACATTTGTTCACCATCTTCAGGGTATATAATTTGGAGTGCGTAAGCTTACTTGCTTACGCTTTGCTTTTGCGGCAGCTTACTTGCTGTCGCTTTTCACGGTACAATAGCTTATCAGGGCATGGTTCAAAACTGTTCCCCGCAGGGTTGCCTGTGTTTTGTTATTATCGTAGGGACAGGGCTCGTCCCTGTCCGCAAAACGCAACGAATTGTCGCAAAAATGAAGCACGGACACCCACAAGGAGGAGAGTCCCTCTGGCAGGGATGTCCCTACGAGTGAATAACGAACAAACGAACATCGGTAGCAACTTGGGTTAATTAACAGAGCGAGAGCAAGTAAGCTCTCGCCAAAGCAAAGCGAAAGCAAGTAAGCTTCCGCACTCCAAATTGGTACCCCTCACCAGCTCGGTGGACAAGAACACATATCCCATCGCAGGGGCAGGTCTTGCACCTGCCCGCTTATGCGTCCACCCCTTTCAAGAGGGGATTCCCAGATTCCTCACAGTTGTTTGGAATGACAGCAAAAAGTGTGAGGGTGCAGTTTGCATTGGCTGTGATGAACTCATTTCTATTTGCCGGATTTATGGAGATGGCATTTGGTGTCCATAAGAGGGCTATGCTTTGAAGCTCCTTGCCGCTCTCCGTATCCCAGAGTTTCAGGGTGTTATCATGCGAGCCGGAGAGTATCTGCCTGCCATCCGTCGAAAAGGCACAACTCAATATCCTGGCCGTATGTCCCTTAAACTGGCGAATCTCCCGGCCTGTCTCTTTTTCCCATAACCGCAGGGTGTTATCCTCAGATGCCGAGAGAAGATGGAGACCATCCGGCGAAAAGGCACAACTCAATACACTGTCATCATGCCTCAGATTAGGCGAGCCAAAGAAACCCCGTAGTTCAGGGATTAACCTATGGTAATAGCCAAAATTTTTATCATCAGGGTGGTATTTGTCAGTATCAAGTTTTAGCAAAAATCGGTCAGGAACCCCCCATTTTTTCTGATACCAATGGCCCGTCCAATCATCTATTGATTCCTTTCGCATCATTCTTTCAATCAAATGCATCCTGGCAGTTTCAATATCTGCTGCTATATCCAAAAACCTATCAGTATCCATATACTCCAACAAGGTATTTCTTGACAACTTAGACAGCCCTTGATAATATCCCAATGCCTCCTCTAACACCTTCTTGTCTTCACCATAAAGTATCGCAGATAGACATTGATACAGCCATTCTACCTTATGCCTGTTCTTTTTTATCTCCTGTAAGCATTCCTCCCGCACAGGCAGTGTTTCTCGCACCTTTAATTCCTTCTCCTCTCTTTCCTCCACCTCGCACAAAACGCTATAGGCTAAGGAAAGCACAGGATTTTTGCGTTCATCAGGGGCAAAGCCATCTTTAATCCGTTCAAGGATCTCATAGCCTGTGTTCATATCTCTGCTTGCCGCAATAGGTAGTGTCTCAAATTCATAAGCAACATCCTGATTGGCAATCTCTTTGATATTTACCCTCTCCAGCTCTTTTACCAGCCACCTGCCTGCCAAAAACTCCATAATGGTTGAATGAAGTATAACGAACTCCTCATATCCTGAAGAGATAAGCAACTGTTCCTGCTGTAAGCCATCTATCCATTGCTTAACCTCATCGGCTATTCTCTGGTCTGATGATTCCCCCTTAGAAAAGGGGGTCAGGGGGTTGTTATTCTTAAGCCAGAGACTAAAATGTGCCCTTACCGTAGATAGCGGAATACTACGCAGGGGGGCTTTCCCCTCTCTGGTAGATTTATACAGGCAATCATAAGAAAGCTTGGATAAACAATTATACTGATTAGCAGCATCCGGATCCCTCAAATCCTCCCTTGCATCCATAAAGAAATAATCTAATTTTTTATTGAATCTCTTAGCCTTTATCTCCTCCCAGATTTTCAGCAGAAAGAACTTAAGCAGCAGGTCATACATCTGGTATCTTGAATCAAGCCTGTGGAACACCTCATAATATTTTATAAGCAAGATGGCAACAAGTGGTGTTCCGGCAATCTTTTTGACCACCTCTTCTTGCCAGACTATCGTGTCAAATTCCTTGTATAACTCTGTCTCTTCGCCATAGAATATTCCGGCCAATTGCCGAACCTGTTCCATATCAAGTGATTCCACATTAAAGACAGGCTCATTGTCTGTATCATGCTCACCCCTGTCAATGGGACGGGATGTCAGAAAAATCTTATTTGTATTTTTCCCTTTTATATCAGTCATTATTGTTTTTATCAGGTCAAGAATTATCCTGCGTTGTTGTATCGGGGCTTCATCAAGGGCATCCACGAATATAGCTACAGAAGAGTTTTCCCATTTTGAGATTATTTCATTTTCTGCCCCTTGCAGGGCAACGAGTTCATCTACTGATAACGAGTCAGGGGATTTACCCGGAAAAAGGAAGGCATAAAGAAAATATTTCAAGCCGGCCTCAGTATCATACCGGGCAGAGTTCTGGTCAAAGCCTCTGCTTTGGCACCATGGTTCAAATTCAGGAAGAAACTTACATTCGCTATAGACAGGCAGGCTTCTGCGAATCTTAAATGTGGAATAGATAAAGTACCGAAGTATCGTAGTCTTGCCTGCACCCGGTAAACCATAGATATATCCCTTATTAAATCCCTCGAATATCTCTTTTGCAGTAAATATCTTCTTTGGTTTTTCAATCTCTTCCCTATCCATGCTTGGTTCTAATCTCTTATGGTACTCAAGGATCATTCTTGAGGAAACACCCCTTCCTTCAGGGATATTTTCAGACTCAACCCTCAGGTTTATAAAATTCTTTTCCATGTCAATAGCCGGGTATAGACCGGCAAGCACATCTATCTCCTGTGTTTTTTCCCTTAATCTTTCCAAGCAGGACTTCAGGTCTATCGGTATATCTTCTGTGCCGCTGCGCATGGTGAGGCGATAGAAGATAGTCGGGCTTTCTATAAAACCCTTTAACTGCCGGGGATTAGATTCCTTGAAGTATTTTATCTGGTTGCTTTCAAGATATGGCTGTAATCCCTGAAA
>JACQYP010000181.1 GCA_016208205.1 Candidatus Desantisiibacteriota bacterium
CCATGCAGGTGAGAATTACCACTCAAATGAAGATGAAGGACGGAAAAATGATATATATTCGCAAAAGTACAAAACCAACACCTTTTCAGAAAGAAATATATATCGCCTTAAATCTTTCCTGCAAGCCTGGTGAAACTATTGAAACTATCCTGTGAAATCCGTAGTGCCTAAATTGGATTTTTGTGATTTGTAAGTAGTTGATAGGGATAGACTTATGTTTTTTAATCATGAACTTGGGTTAACTATAATCTCTTCTAAACCATCATTGTTTATGTCCTTTACCTCAATAGATGGTGCACAAAATTGACGGATTAAGGGATGAATACGGAGGATATCTGTGGCATCAACAACAAGAGATAGACTAAGCAGTCTTTGTGCAGAGAGCCGGGCATCTTCATCTTCCATACCGGCGACTATTGCCAGCAGGTCAAGCCGAATGGAAATAGCCTCTGGGAATATAGGGATTATCTCAAATAAAGCCTTTGCCCGTCGGTCATATTCGCTATCAGTAAGCATCTCATAGCTTAGCCGTATGGTTTCTTTCATAATCGGGTCATGATTTGTAGCTAAATCTTCCGAACTTAAGGGATACTTAGCAAGAGTGGTAAATACCCCTATTTCTTTCAATCTTTGGTAGAAGTCAGTAAGGATTTTCTGGGTTTTACCAGATACCAGGACATGCTGGGCAATACAGGCGCTCGTAATTATAACTGCCAGCGGCAGACAGCCAAGAAGGCGAACAATTCGTTCTGCTGCCTCATACTCTTCTCTGGGAAAGGTTGCTTTAATTTCATCTGCGGAAAACAGGTCGGCATTTCCCCAGGGTTTACCCTTTATCCGGCACATCAGGCGATGGCATAAAAGCAAAATTGCCTGCTCCTGCGACAATACATCCAGCTTAACGCCTGAATATGTCTCACTACAATCAAGCCGTAAGGAGAGGGAGAGGAATGTCTATTCTGAATTTTGACTCTTGAGTACCTGAGTAGTTCTCCTGAAACTCTCTTCAAAAGCAATGATCTCCCGTTCCAGCATTACTTCACGCTTCAGCTTGGGATTAGCCTCCATAAGTTTCCGGGCTACTTCCCCGGGCTGCCAGATTAAATTGCGTACACCATCAAATTCAGGGCGTATCATGGCATATGACTGATTAATATAAAGGCTTTCACCTTGCATAAAAGAAAATTCAAGGCTATTCCTGGCCAGGGTGATCAGGTCTGCATAGGAAAGATCATAGGTCATAACTGCTTTAGAATATTCAACCGTGAGATTACTTCTGCTCACCCCTTCATCATCAGTGCAAATCGCTACAGGAACATTGGCACGGCGGTAAAGGATAAAGGGGTGTTCATTCCCTTCTACGCCTAAAATTGAAGCATTGCTGCTAAGGCAAATTTCCACAAGAATCTTTTTATCCCGCATCCGGGAAAGCAGATCCATCACCCTTTCTTCCCAAGCCACGGCCACTCCATGACCGATCCTGCGTGCATGCCCTTTGCTGATCGAATCCTGGATCCGGTTTTGCATCGATTCCACAGGCGAATCCCGTAAAACAAGCTCACCTGCATGCAAACTTATAGTCGGCTTTCCCATACGCTGCCAGAGAAAATCCACAATTGCCATCTGATCATCAAAGTTGCGTCGTGAACCCGGTGCATCCTCAGCTTGTACCATGTTTATAGCAACAATTCTTTGATCAGCTTGCATAGCAGCCATATAAAGAAAGGTATCGATAAAAAAACCTTTTGCAGTAGAGCTGGCGCGGCATAGCTGTTGAATATAACGGACATCAATCCGGTCACCAGGAATAATGCCATTATCCCTTAATACTTTTTCCCTGCTATTGATGTTTTGCGTAATAGGGGTAACAATATCCGTATCAGCCAGTTTGTTTTTCAGCTGGATATAGGCAGATTCCAGATCTTCCATATCAAAGGTTTCTAAGGCACTTTTGAATTCATCATGCAAGGGATCGGGAATACTTTGAACCATTACCTCAAGATATTGTACATTTTCATATAAATTACGCTTAACTACCTCTAAAAGCATCTCCTCTACAGTACGACCCGATGAATTCATGTAACCGAAGGTATTGAAAAATAGATCATGACCGTCAATTGTATTAGAATGCCACCCCCGCATACTATAAATATTCTTAAACTGTGCCAGATAAATGTTATTTGATTCAAGGGTATCCAACGAAATAATCTTTCCATCAATAATCGGCTCTGCTGTAAAAAGATTCGTAGTCAGATTGTAATTCAAGGAATTCTTCCTGGCTGAATCAAGCATAAAATCACTATAGGTGGCACCACTTAAGTGATTATGCAGATCCCCACCTTTTGGCATTTGCCTCAAAAATACAATCAGTTCCGGGCCACTTCTTTTTGCCAATTGTAACCGTTTCTCCATACTTTTGATCTTCGGTGACCAGAACGCGACATCCTCCTTTACAGGTACGATTACGGTTGCACAGACACATTCGTTCATCAAAAGCAATAAAACCAAAAAAGATAGAATCGATAAAGTTTTCTTTTGCATAGTTTCCTCCTTGCATTAAAAATATAACAGACTTACTCTTCTATAGTCAGCAGGGTCATAAATAGTGATTTTGTAAATCAACTAA
Organism: Candidatus Desantisiibacteriota bacterium; assembly: GCA_016208205.1. Next base: position 2,627 of record JACQYP010000181.1, read on the forward strand.
CAGACCGCAGGTTATAGGTGATACCAATAACCGATTACCAATTTCATCCTAACAACCTAACCTTGCCGCCAACCTTATCGCCTCTACCATACTCTGCGGATTTGCTATCCCTTTACCGGCAATATCAAAGGCAGTGCCATGGTCAGGTGATGTTCTGATGATAGGCAGTCCAACAGTAACATTGACTGCTGAATCAAAGGCTAATAGTTTTAATGGGATAAGCCCCTGGTCATGATACATGGCTACGACAATATCACACTTGCCTTCTATTGCTTGCAGGAACACGGTATCCGGAGGATATGGTCCAGAAGCCTTAATCCCCTCTTTGACAGCCAGGTCAATAGCCGGCTTAATTATTTCCATATCCTCTTTGCCGAATGCCCCATTTTCCCCGGCATGCGGATTAAGCCCGGCAACAGCAATAATTGGGGAACCTATCCCAAAATTGTACCTGAGAGATTTATCCGCTATCCTGATGGTTTTCAGCACCATTTCTGTAGTAATTATCTCAGGAACATCCCTTAAAGCAACATGAATGGTAGCAAGAATTACCTTTAGCTTGCCTGAATAAAACATCATGGCATATTCAGTGGCAGAGGTAAGTTCAGCCAATAACTGGGTATGCCCCGGATAAGAAAAACCTGCCTTATGGATTGCCTCTTTACTGATTGGAGCGGTAACTACTTTTGAGATTTTGCCGGATAGTGCCAGACTAACGGCTGTCTTGATGTATTCTACAGATGCCCTGCCTGCCTCAGAACAAACCTTGCCCTGGGTGATGTTGTCGAGATTAATATTCTTCAGGTCAAGGATATTCAGAATGCCCGGCTCAAATCTGGCAGAGGATGGGGAATCAATAGAGAGGATATCTCGACCATCAAGCCATGGGGCACAGAAATGCTTAAAAGCTGCTGCATCCCCAATAATTAATATCCGTTCCCATTGGGAGGGAGAAGGTTGATGTTTGCTTTGCAGCAGATTTATTGAATCACAGACAGGAATGTCTGTGTTACCCTGCAGCAGATTTATTGCCTTAATCACAACCTCAGGACCAATACCGTAAACATCACCAAGCGTTATGCCAATAATATCCATTTCACCTCCTATTTGTAATCGTTCAGGTTTCACAGGTCGCAATTTTTCGAGCTGTGTAAGCAGAAATTCACCACGGAGACATGCGATACTACTGATTAACACAGATAAAATCCGTGCAAATCCGTTAAATCGCATGTTTCCGTGTTCCATTAAACCTGATTTTTCTCCGTGTCTCTGTGTCTTCATGGTGAATTTCCGTTTGCACAGCTCAAATTTTTTCTTTCTATCCGTACAATTCGTGGCTAATCTTCCGTATTTTAATCTACCTTATCACCCCAATCTTACCCTTTTTGCTTCCACCTTGATATTCTAATAGATAGATGTAAATCCCTGAGGTAACATATTCCTTATCTTTGTTTTTTAAGCCCCATTTAATCGTGGTAGGATTAGAGGTTTGTTCATCTTCATAGACTAACTCACCTGCGATATTGAATATCCTTAGTTTAATGGGTTGACTATTTGGTAGATTGCCGAATGTTACTTCTTCTCCATTAACAGGATTAGGATAGACTAAGACATTATCTAAGTTGTTAAATACCGCCGGCACGCTGATCATCATCTCCTCTGATGCTACCTCTGGTAATTGATCAGTAGTTCCTATTCTTTCAACAAACATTGTCTGGCGGTTTTCTTCACTGTCAAAGTCAAAGCCAACCTTAGAAGAAGCACCTTGAGCGATTACCCTGAATGGTACTCCGGCTAAGTAGCTTCCATCCTTGATTTCCTCTGGTTGCCAAACCACTACGGCATAATCTATATTACCTGATAAATTATCTGCCTCATTCATCAAGCATACAGGTGCTTGCGGAAAATCCCCCGGCTGGATCTGAATCCCGTCTTGATCTGTATTTGCATCTACTACCTGTAATACAGCCGGATTAAAGGATAGGTGAACCTCACCGCCCAGATAGTTTTCTGCATTACTGATATTTACCTTAAGATAGATGGTATCCCTGATACGCAAATCATCAATATTTGCCCCTTCATGTGTAAAGGATAGCTTTATACCCCCAGAGGTGGCCTTTTCAGCCTTAACCGCAGATAATTCCGGAGATAATCTCGGGGCATTGCTTCCATATACCTGTTGTTGTTTCCCAAAATTATTCCTTAATATCCCAAAATCCCACATATTGACCTGTTTATCGTGATTGAAATCTCCCTCTTTGTTTTGATTCCAATTTGGACTACCCTCAGAATCACCAAAGGCATTGGCAAACCTACCCCAATCCCCTGTATTTACCTTACCATCATTGTTTGTATCTCCGGCTAATAGGCTTATTGTCCCAATATATGTAGTATCCTCAACCTGCGTAGGACTGATGCGGACATTAGTTTTAGTGGCAGGTGATGCCCCCCATGTATCAAAGGTAAGGGTATATGTTCCTACCTTTATATTCCCTTGTGTCCCTTAATTCCTTAACTTTTTACAGGAAAGGTTGCCCATTCCTGCACTGTCCAAACATGGTTACTAAGTCCAGCCATCATTGATAGAGTCCGTTTATTATATGTTTCTGTTCCTACTTTTTCACGAAGTGTCCTTACCGGCCAACAAAAATTGTAACTAGACATTGTAAAATAAGTTGCTGCTTCATGCATCTCCCAATCCTTTGAAAAACAATATGTTTTTCGTACTTTTCGAGCATTCCTGTTTCGATCTGTACCATTTTGTCGCTCAATAAATGCCGTATTAATTGTTTTACTTACAAGCGAGGTTAAAAGGGCTGCCTTTACTTCCTCTTTACCACCAAATACAACTCGCAAATCTACCTTTATTACTTTTCCATTTTCTCGTGTTTTATGCACTACTGCATACTTAAGTCTTGCAATATAATGTTCGTATTCCGCCTTCACCTTTCTTCGTACTGCTCCAACCATGCTGTCGTAAATTTCTTGCTCCTCGTTTACCATA
>JACQYP010000193.1 GCA_016208205.1 Candidatus Desantisiibacteriota bacterium
ACGGGGCAGGAATGACAATGTCTTCTGTTCTTTTGTATCTATCCACTGTGAACGGTTACTTTTTCATTTTGGGAACTTATTTTTGCTTGACGACTTAGCAGGAGAAATAAACTTGAACATTCTTATTACAAATGATGATGGTGTCCATGCCCATGGGCTTTCTGTCCTTAAGACTGCCCTTTCAAGTATTGCGAGGGTAATGGTGATTGCACCTGACAGGGAACGCAGTGCTACAGGTCATTCCCTGACATTGACTCATCCTGTGAGGGTAGAGGAGATTGGGGAGGATTCGTTTGTTACTGATGGTACCCCTGCAGATTGTGTGAATATAGGCATCATGGGGCTCATATCTATAAAGCCGGATATGATTGTATCCGGGATAAACCCTGCCCCAAACCTTGGGGACGATATTACCTATTCCGGCACAGTGGCTGCTGCCATGGAAGGCACACTTCTGGGCATTCCCTCGTTTGCGATATCTATAAATGGCAGTGATAACATGCATCTTGAATCTGCAGGTATGGTTGCGGTTAAGATAGCTCAATTGATAGAAAAACATGGGTTACCTGAGGGCACATTCCTGAATGTTAATGTCCCGAATCTTCCTTCAGAAAAGATAAAAGGAATGGTTATTACCAGACAGGGAAAACGAGCCTATAGAGAAGAGCTGATTAAACGGGTCGATCCGAGAGGAAAGATATATTACTGGATAGGGAGTAAGGGCATTATTGATATTCAGGAAGAGGGCACAGATGTTAATACCATAGCAGGGGATATGATTTCTATCACACCCCTGCATCTTGATCTTACAGATTATGCGGCTATGCAATGTTTGGAAGGTTGGATAAGCCTCCCCTAACCCCTCCAATGAATGGAGGGGGAAGCAAGGTATGCCACATCTAAAGTCTATAGTTTTTCTCAGGTGAATAAAATGTTAAATCGTACTCAACAGACATATCTTTTGAATATAGCCAGAGATACAATAGAGGCGTATCTCAAGAGTAAGGAAATTCTGAAGTGGCAAGTAAGTGATCCGGAATTGGTTAGTTGCCAAGGGGTATTTGTCAGTCTTCATAAAGGGCATCAGCTGCGAGGTTGTATCGGGTACATTCAACCTATAGAGCCACTTTATAAGGCAGTGATAAAGATGGCTATCGCAGCATCTACCCAGGATTGGAGGTTCAGTACAGTAACCCTCGAGGAATTAAAGGATATAACTATTGAGATTACAGTCCTTTCTGAATTAACACCCATTTGCGATATTTCTCAGATTGAGATTGGTACGCATGGCGTTCAATTAACACTTGGCAATCATTCTGCTGTATTCCTGCCACAGGTAGCAACAGAACAAGGGTGGAACAGGAAAGAGCTTCTCCAACACCTTTGTCTCAAGGCTGGATTAAGGGAGAATGATTGGAAAATGCCGGATGCAAGGCTATCCATCTTCAGCGGACAGGTGTTTGGCGAAGAAGATTAATCCACAGATTACACAGATTTCCACAGATTAAAGGTAACTACTCAGGTAAAGGAATTCCCCACAGAATCAAACATAAGATTAGCCGCAGATTACGCAGATTAATAAGGAAAAAAGGGGAAAGATTATCACGAAAGCACGACATAATTATATTCTTTCTCTTCTTTCTCTAACAATCTGCGTAATCTGCGGCTAAATTCTTCTCTGTTTCTTCGTGATAAATTCCCCTTGCTGAGTAGTTACGATTAAAGAAACTTTTCGACCTGTGCAAGCAGAATTGATAACCGATTTCATCCGGCAAAGCCTGTCTAATATTTATTAAATCTGTGAAAATCTGTGTAATCTGTGGATGATCTCTCCCCTAAAACTCCACTGCCAAAGAAGCCCGATGGCTATCCCCAACCTCTCCGCAAGGCACAAAGGCATAATCAAACTTGTAGATAGTTGTTTTTTCCTCTCCCTGTCGTTTTAATTTAATGCCCAGTCCACCACCAAAACCAGAGCCTGTATCTACATCACTCCTGTATCCGGCACGAAGACCAAGCCATGGGGTGAGCCAGTATTCTATTCCTGCTCGAATATGCAATTCATTGTCAATAGGCTTGTTAATATCTATTAGTAAAAGTAATTCTTTATTAAGCATAGCATATCCAATGCTGCCTCTTAGGGTTAAAGGCAGGGCTGCCTTTTTTTCCATAAATTTCATTTCACTTCCCATATTTTGCAGGCTTACCCCGGCTGTAAGATTTTTTATTCTTGTTCGATAAAGTGCTCCCAGATCAAAAGCCACAGCCATTGCATCTTCCTTTTCAATCTCTTCACGGATCACCTTAAGATTAACCCCAAACAAGGCATCCGGGCTGAAATAGCAAGCATAGGTAAACATGGCTAAATATCCAGAGGCTGTAAACTCTTCAGATGGCTGATAGTTACTTTCCCCTATTATGTATGTTCCCTTTATTTTATTCATATGAAGGAAATAAAGATTACATGCCCCTACACCCAGATCCCTTGCCTCTTCCTCAAACCCAATCTTCAGCCGTTTGGATAATCCGAGGTGTTCCTGCTTTATGTCCTGAAACCATTCTACATGGGATGATGCTAAGGAAAATGTCCCCAGCCCTGCCAATCCCGCCGGGTTATAGTATACACATCCAGGGTCACCAATCAATGCCCCGCCTGCCCCACCCATTGCCGCAGCCCTTGCCCCAGTATCTAATTTGAGGAATGCCCCGGATGTAGTGGCAGTATACCTGCCCTTTGCCTCAGCATGTGGTGGAACAAACAGCAGCATTATGTTTATTATTATCATTGCAATTATTAGTCGCATTTTGATTACCTTCCAAAGTAGGACAGGCATTCTTGCCTGTCTATGCCTGTCTATGACAGGCATGAAGCTATTCACAAACAGGCAAGAATGCCTGTTCTACCTTACAACCGCCAGCTTATCAATCACCAAAGCATCATCCCCGCAAGAGACAGCATAAATATATACCCCGCTGCCTACAGATTCACCATACTCATTTTTGACATCCCAATCCCACTTGCAGCCACCATCAGAAATAACATTCGATTCTCTGACCAATTCCCCGGAGATAGTGTATATCTTTACCCTTGTCCCTGGTTTAAGATTCCCAAATACTATCCTGTCCACACCTGTCTCTTGCTTGCCATCGTTTGGCTTGAATGGGTTTGGTGCTACCCATAAGACGCCTGTATCAGCTAACTCTTTTAGACTCCTGCCCTCGCCAATACTCAAGCCAATGCGATAGACGCCATCCTGGGTTATGGCACAAGAAACCTCATTGTTGTTAATGTCTGCAACCCCTCCGGACTTTACCCATTTATCTTGTTGCAATTCATATATCTGCAGGTTTTTCTCTGTTTCATAGCTGGCTATATCAGTATAAGGAATAGTAAGTGTTGCCGGTAATGTTGAAACAGGCTCGTTGCTTGCTATACCTGTAATCGTTACCCTTCGCACAGTATTATTCAATTCCGGATATGTGTCCATTAAAGGTAATCCATTATTCATCATATCTATGGTTGCGAGCATATCCCTGTCAAATGGCTTCTGAATAGCCAATCTGGTTGGAGAAAATATCAGGGTTGGTGTTTCACCCTTTTTGATTATCCGGGATGAGAGATTGGATTGGTTAAGGCTGAATGCAGCAGATACTGTTGATGTTCCCTGCCCTTTATAATCAGAGGGCGTGATTCTTATCTGGTAATCCCCAGACTTATTTGATTCATCAACCGTTGATAACCAGACAATCTGATACACGACTTCAGACAAAAGCCCTGTTGTTGCCCCTACCACGCTTGCTTTTTTCCAGACATTGCCAGTAGAATATTCGACATCAATATTCACCCTGTCTGCATCAGCATCTATTGCCTTAAAGATTATTTCTATCTTGCCGGAGGCAGTCCCAACAATCATAATACCAGTAACCTCCGGGTAGGTATTGAGGTTATCCAGCAAAAAGCTTATCTGAGATGAACTGCCCATATCTGTCTCGTCCGTAGGGGTGATTCTGAGTGATACCTGTGTGTTTGTCCCCGGCAGGTTGTTTTCAGATAACCAGATAAATCCATGACTCTCCCCATTTGGTGAGGCAATTATTGAGTCTGTATTTGTCCCACCGGCGTCTCTCCAGACTTGACCATTATCAGTAGAATATTCTGCCTTAATATTGCAGGTATCCCCCTGGTCATCCGATAATGTATAGGCAATGGTAACGCTTCCAAACTGCACACCTTCTATTTGCTTTAGATTTATCCGGGGTGGGGTATTAACCATTGGTGTTGAAAGGAGATAAAGCATAACCTGCCCATCCTCATTGCCTACAAGCAGGTCTTTTATCCCATCATTATTCCAATCACAAACAACCGGAGCAGAATTTGCACCAACATCAATAGCCTCTCCGTCCATAGTAACAGCTGTAGGTTGGTGAAACAATGGGGCATTATCCGTGCCATAATTCAACACTCGATAGACCTTGCCGTCTTTGCTGCCGCAGATAAGATCCTTTTTATTATTATCATTCCAGTCAACCACAAAAACTGTTGAATCATCGTTCAGATTCAGCTCAGTTCTTGTGCCAATCAACACCTTAGTTGCAGAGCCAAAGGCAGGATTTGCATCAATGCCGATATTTATAAATACCTCAATTCCACCCTGATAATTGCCAACTACCAGATCCTTTCCCCCTTTGTTATCCCAATTACAGACAAAAGGTGTAGAATTGCTATTCACATTCACTGTGCTTCGTGTCCCATTCCCTACCCTTTCTACTTGTTCAAATGATGGAGAGTCATCTGTGCCGATATTCTTGAAGTAATTAATAAACCCATAGCTATCACCAACAAGCAGATCCTTTTTCATATCATTATTCCAATCAAACACAGCCACAGGTGCAGAATTATACCCTACATCAAGCAAGCTTGCCCCACAATTCAGGTTTGTAGCTGTCGTAAATATCGGCTCTTTATCAGTTCCAACATTCTGTAGATAACATACCTGTCCAAGACTATTACCTACAAGCAGATCTTTCCTGCCATCATTATTCCAATCCACAACATATGGTTTAGCATTATTGCCGACATCAAGGGTTGCCCCGCCAACGGTGAGCAATCTTTTATTTGGCTGAGCGATATTATCAACCGTAAATGTACCTGTAATTGCTGTTGCCCCCTCTGCTTCTGTATCCTGCGGAGTAATCCTGAATTTGACCAGATAGGATGGCTTATCCCTCCCCAAATCAGCTAATGCATCCCAGACAAAGACATGATTAACCCCATTTGGCGTTGAAAACAGGCTTACCTGTCCATCACCGCTCATGTTTGCCGGGGTAGCCGGTTTCCAGTTGAACCCTCCATCTCTTGAATACTCTATCTTAATATTAATACTGTCAGAGTCTGCATCCCGTAAGATATATTCGATAGAAACACTATTGTTCTGTGTGCCTGTTGGGGTTAGTATTTCTATGGATGGTGTTGAATTAGTAATATTGCCCTGTGAATAAAAAATCTCGCCGCTGCTATTGCCTATAAGCAAGTCCTTATACTCATCATCATTCCAATCAACCAATACCGGTGTTGAATTTTCTCCCACATCAATGACCTTTCCATTATTATCATAGATGGTATAAGGCATAGAAAACACAGGGGCAGCATCTGTCCCTTGATTCAGGTACAGGTAAATAACCCCATCGCCTGAGCCAACTATCAGGTCCTTTCGTCCGTCATTATTCCAATGGCAAACAGTTGGCACAGCATTTCTCCTGACATTTATGTTTATTCCGGCAGATGTTAATGGGGTATATGTCCCAAATACCGGCTGCTTATTTGAGCCTGAGTTAAGAAACACACCAACTTCACCAATAAGATTACCTACAACCAGATCAATAGCCTTATCATTATTCCAATCTGTGGCAAATACAGAGGCATTATCACCTACATCGAGGTCCTCATAGGTTTGTGTGCCAACCATCATTTTTGTCTTAGTATCATAAACCTCTTTTACAACTGTCCTCTGGAGTATTGTCCTGCTGCCAAAGACAGGCTCAATATCTGTTCCTGAGTTTAGATAAACACCTATTTTGCCATATTTATCTCCGACAAGCAGATCCTTTTTCCCATTCTCATCCCAATCAATGATGCAGGGCGTAGAGTTATATCCGACATCAAGGTCTGTTGCTGTTGTTGTAACTGTTCCTGCTGAGGTTTGAACCTTGAACCCGGCACCAAATATTGGGAATTTATCTGTTCCAAGATTCAAACAAACAGAGATATTTCCTAATTCATTTCCAATAAGGAGATCCTTGCGGCCGTCTCCATCCCAATCAACCACTGTTGGAGCAGAAAAACCACCCACATCCAATACAGTCTCTTCTCCTTGAATCTTACTGCCGGAGGAAAACACCGGACTATTTTGTAATCCTGTATTCCTGAACAAGGTAATCTGTCCTGTCTTATCAGCTATCAACAGGTCATTCTTTTTATCCCCATCCCAATCAATAATTACCTGTTTTGCTTCCCAGCCAACATCAATATCATTATTATTTGCCTTGATTCTTAAGGACACAGTACCAAAGGCAGGGCTTGTTTTTGTGCCAGTGTTACGGAAGTAATTGATATAACCATATTCATCACCCACAATCATATCCTCTAATCCATCCTCATTCCAATCATAGAATACAGGTGCTGCCTTGCCCCCAACATTTATATCTGTCCTTGTGCCTGCCTTCATTGCCTGAATCTTTGTCCCTGTGCCAAAGGTATGAGATTCCCGTTGTATCCCTGGATAGTACCAAAGGAAGCCCTCATCATTTCCAACAAGCAGATCAGGTATTCCATCGCTGTTATAATCAGTAAGGATTGGGGCTGAAGATTTACCAACATTGATATTTCCATTGTTATCCTTGAGCATGATGCCGGCATTAAATTGTGGAGAGTTATTAATGCCTATGAATAGATAGACAAGTCCTGCCTCATCTCCAACCAACAAGTCAGGCAGAGTGTCTGCATTCCAATTCACTCTGCAGAGTGTGGCACGGTTATTAACCTGAATGTCCCCGGTAGGGGTGGTAATCTTTACCCCAATGGTAAATATCGGAGAATTATTTGCCCCGCTATTCTTATAAAACCAGACAGTCCCATTCTCATCTCCAACAACCATATCCTGTTTGCCATCCCCATCTAAATCACCAATGCTCAAAGCAACAGACTCACCGCAATCTAAGACATTAGACTTCAGCTTGTCCGGGACAGCAAAAGTGGGTGAAGAGGCTTCTGCTTGAATATGCTGGAGGACTATGAGGAATAGGATGCATACAAATCTTTTCATTTTGAGAATACCTTTTGTTTAGTAGTAACTACTCAGACAAAGGAATTCACCACAGAATCAGACATGAGATTATCCGCAGATTACGCAGATTAATAAGGAAAAGAGGAAAAAGATTATCACGAAAGCACAACATGATTATATTCTTTCTCTTCTTTCTCTAACAATCTGCGTAATCTGCGGATAAATTCTTCTCTGTTTCTTCGTGGTAAATTCCCCTCGCTGAGTAGTTACATTTAGTAAACATTTAGAGTGTAAATCGGTAATCAGGTAACTGATAGTCAGACACCGATTACCTTACTACATCCACACATCATCATCATTAGGATTAGCAGGCTGTTTTTTCAACACCTTTATAATCTCTACAGCCAGATTGCTTCCAACCTGTCCTGGTTTACATTTATACTTAGGAAGGTCTCCCACAGTGGCTGTCAGATAATCGGTAACCTTTGTATGGAGTCTGACAACATCACCGACCTGAAGATTCATCACATCAGAGGCTTTACTATCTATCTGACCCAGTGTAACCACAAATGGAAATTCCACACCCTTCATTAATTCCTTTGTTTTAATCTGGTCATCCGGCGTGGTAATAAGATTTTGAATGCTTTTTCTCCTGCCGGATGTTGATTTTTCACCCGATAGCCCCTCCATAATCGCATCTATAATCGCAGAGGGTGCACAAATATTGACTATTCCGGTTATCTCTCCAACCTTAATCTCAATGGACCCTGAAATGCATATATCTGAATTAGAGGCAACCTGAATAAATCTGGGATTTGTAAGCACATTGGTTAATTTTGCATCCGTGGTCACAATGCCTCGAAGTGCAGTTTTAAGGTCAGCGGTAAATCCCTGTAATATCTCCTCAACCAACTTCATCTCAATATCAGTCAACGGTCTGGTAAGAGAAATAAGCTCTCCTCTTCCACCAAGCATACGATCAATAAAATTAAAAACCAGATTAGGACTGACCTCCATAATCATCTCTCCCCTCATCGGAGACATATTAATAATGCCCATGATAGATGGCGATTGCAATGTTTCTTTGAACTCACCAAAGGTGCTCTGATTTACCGAAAGTATTGAAGCCGTAATATTTATCCTATAACTTGTTGAAAGCGAAGAAGCAAGTTTGCCTGCATAGGCTTCATATACCCCTTGAATACCCTGAATCTGGGTCGTTGGAACCTGTACCGTACCCTTAAAACTAAATGGCTTAACCTCTTTTTTAGACTGAGTGCTCATAAAAACCTGCTCCTGAATAAAGTAGGACAGGCATTCCTGCCTGTCTATG
>JACQYP010000194.1 GCA_016208205.1 Candidatus Desantisiibacteriota bacterium
CATTAGTGAAGAGCATTCGTTGACCATAGTGCAATGATACATTATTAGCAGAAATCATGTTTTTTTTTTTTTTGATCTTTATTTTGTGACAGATTTCGTAATACTCTGTGCCTCACGCTAAAATATGTAACTACTCAGGTAGATAGGCTGTAGGCTGTTAGACTGTTAGACTGTTAGACTGTTAGGAAAAACAAAGACAACGAGTTTTTATTCCTTCCTAACAGCCTACAGTCTACAGCCTAAATTAACAGCTTAATCAATCTGCAATAGCTACAAATGTGTATGAAATAACAATAGCTGAGTAGTTACTAAAATATTATACTTTATCAAATCACTAAAGTCAAGAAATTTTTCAGCCTGTGCAATTCTGCTGAGATCTGATACCTGAATGTTTACCATTTCATCTTATTTGTCCAGAATTGCCGGAGATATTGCCTTCACCTCATCCCCTACCTCAATCATTCCACCCTTGATCACCTCAGCAAATATCCCTTCCCGCGGCATGACACAATCGCCTGCTTGATAATAAATAGCACACCTGGTATGGCAAACCTTACCTATCTGGCTTATCCGTAAGATTACCTGTGTGCCTATTTTTAAGTATGTCCCTATCTCAAACGAAAGCAGATCTATGCCTGAAGTGGTGATATTTTCTGCAAAATTACCCGGAACAACGACAAGCCCCATTTGCCGCATCTTTTCAATAGATTCCAGAGCCAGCAGGCTTACCTGCCGATGCGATTTTTCATCTTGAGCATGGGGAATAAGATTGGCATGGCCATCGTTTTTTAGTCCACAACTCTCTACCAGCTCCCATGCCTGATTGATGGGTTTTTTCCGCTCACCCTTATTTTTGCTGATGTTAATAGAAACCACACTGCCGATCATTTTATCCTCCAATAGCTACCATCTGCCGACCTGTTGGTCTATCTGATTGAAACTGATGTCCAACCGGTTTATTCCAGACAGCCTGAGTTATAATCCCTTGCAATTCCTCATCTGTGGCACCCTGTCGCAGGGGTAATTTCAAGTCAACCTCTGTATCCTGTCCCAGACAAAGCCGTAGGTGTCCGTCTGGTGTAAGCCTCAAACGATTACAACTTACGCAAAAGTGATTGCTGATGGGTGAGATAAATCCAATACTTCCAACAGCTCCCTTTATCCGGTAATACTCTGCCGGACCATTGCCAATTATACTATTATACGGGATCATTTCAAAATCAGATGACAGCCGTTGTTTCAAAACATGTGCCGGCAAATACCTTTCATCCCATTTCACTCCCTGCTGACTAATGGGCATAAACTCAATGAATCGGACAATCACAGGCTTGTTAAGTGTTAATCTGGCAAATGATTCAACCTCATCATCATTGATTCCCTTCATCACCACCATATTTATCTTCAGCGGAACCAATCCCACGGATAATGCCTCATCAATACCAGCAAGCACGGCCTCCAGATTTCCGCCACCGGTAATCACTGAGTATCGCTCTCTGTTTAAGGAGTCCAGGCTGATGTTAAGCCTATTCACTCCGTTTTCTTTCAGTTGCCCAGCAAATTGGACTAACTTAATCCCGTTAGTTGTCAATGCTAATTCGCAAAGCCCCTCAATCCTTGCCAATCCCTTAATCAACGAAAGGACATCCTTCTTAATCAATGGTTCACCACCAGTAACCCGAATGCGTTTAATCCCCAATTGAACCATCAAAGAGGCAAGCTTGATAATCTCTTCATACCTCAGAATCTCCTGATGAATCTTCCAGCCTGCTTCCGGCTTTGGTTGACAGTAAAGACATCGCAAGTTACACATATCTGTGATAGAAAGCCGCAGGTAATCTATTTGACGATGATGACTGTCTGTAAGTACCATAATTTACCCTATCCTCATCTCCACAATTTCTGGATTTTCCGGCACACCCCGCAGGGATTGCAGCATACCCAGGATCGTTTTCTGTATAAACGAGCGAACAAATTCATTAAGTAGGCAGAAATAAATAACCCTTACATTATATTATTTTTTGGTTTGATTTTATAATTCCATTCACCATGGAAATCTGACTTTTCTATACAAATGCTTTCAAGTTCTTCGTCGGTTATTTTTCTACCTTTTTCATAAAC
>JACQYP010000191.1 GCA_016208205.1 Candidatus Desantisiibacteriota bacterium
AAGCCAATATTTATCTCTGCACCTATCAAATCTGTAACATCGTCAACCATAACATTTATATCAAATTCATGGTTTATTGCTATAGGGATAACTGATGAATTCAGTCTAATGACAGTTGCTGCGTTATGTGTTACAACAACCGTAGCAGTGTCGGATAGTCCATTGTATTTACCGGTAATTGTCCATGTTCCAACCATGCCTGCAGTATACACATTGTTTGTAAATGTTCCCAATGTGTCATTGCTGCTAAACCCTGCTGTTACGCTCCATGTATTGCCGGCTGTGTCTTGAGCCGCAGCTGTGCAGCTAAGCGTAGCACCAGATGTAATTGTACCCCATGCTGGATCAATTACTAATGCAGTAGCAGTGCCATGGGTTGCTGTTATCATTGCTCCAGATGTGCCTGTAACTGGTATTGGTTGAAAATTGGCATTTCGCAGGTCAGTTGAATCGATATACAATAAACTGCTCGGGTCATTTGAAATACACTTGAAATGGATGGTAGCAATAGTACCGCTGCCGGTAACGCCTGTGGGATTGCCTCCCATTCGTGAGGTAGTGAGTCTAACCTTGCCTGTTGATGTAGCAGGAAAGAAAACTACCGCAGCACCTGTAGGTCTTCCAAGCAGCTCTCCCTGACTCACTGTCACTATCTCCAGCTTTGTGGGATTAAAGCCAATATTTATCTCTGCACCCATTAAATTAATAACATCGTCAACCATAACCATCATATCAAACCCATGGTTTATCTCTACAGGAATAATTGATGGATACAGTCTGATGACAGTTGCTGCTTTATGTGTTACAACAACCGTTGCAGTGCCGGATAGTCCATTGTATTTGCCGGTAATTGTCCATGTTCCAACCATGCCTGCAGTGTACACATTGTTTGTGAATGTTCCCATCGTGTCATTGCTGCTAAACCCTGCTGTTACGCTCCATGTATTGCTGGCTGTGTCTCGAGCTGTAGCTGTGTAGCTAATCGTAGCACCAGATGTAATTGTACCCCATGCCGGCTCAATCATTAACTTAGTGGCAGTGCCATGCGTTACAACAACCGTTGCAGTGCCGGATAGTCCATTGTATTTGCCGGTAATTGTCCATGTTCCAACCATGCCTGCAGTGTACACATCGTCTGTAATCGTTCCCAATA
>JACQYP010000192.1 GCA_016208205.1 Candidatus Desantisiibacteriota bacterium
GCTGGAGATAGGGGTAACACCGGCAGGGCATTTTCTCATACACTTGCTGCATGGGATACATTTATCCGGTACACCGTTTACCCGAAATAAAGAGATTTTCTTAAACAACGAAAGCATTGCCCCTGCTGGACAGAGCATCCGACTAAAGGGTCTCTCTATAATCATCATCAAATAGAGCATACTGTAAAGGATGAGAAATTTGACATGAAAAAGAGGGCCAATCATTTGACGGATACCATCATCCTTTATCCAGAGAGGAACACCTGCTTCTAAGGCACCGACCGGACAAAGTTTGCAAAACCATGGCTCATGGACAATAATTGGCAATAATAGAACTAATACTATAAATACCAAGTACTTAAACATACTTGTCCATTGTGGAAGGGTTATTTTATTCATCGGAATCTTATAAAGAAGCTCTTGAAAAAATCCAAAGGGACATGCCCAGCCACAAAGAAGCCTGCCAATGGTTGAGCCAACTAAAAGAAATATTCCAAAAACAAGAAAAGGGAAGTCACCTATTGCAAGAAAATGCTGGAGGGATCCAATTCCACAGGCAGTTGCCGCTAATGGACAAGCGTGACAATTCATTATTGGAAAAGGACAATATTTTAAGCCTGATAAGATGTAACAATTAGACAGGATAAGAGAACTTATCTGTGAGAGTCGACGATATCTGTTCATCTAATATGCTTCCTCAATCCCAATGCAGGATAAACAAATGAAAGCAGCATTGCTGTAAACCTTTTCATATTCTACCAGGATAATTCCCTGAAGAATAAAACCTATTCCTATGACAACTAAAGGAATCCATAGATATTGCTTGATCATGATCATGTTGTTCCCCTGGGGAGTAATATCTTTTGGAGGGATTCGGCTACCTTGTCATCAAAGCTTACTTCTCTAATCCTGTGCAATTCTTCTATGGCTCGTTTCCAGACAATCTCATCTGTACTAAATTCAGCCAGATATTCTAATGATTCCCGATCTTTGGTCTTGACTATGTCTTCAATAAATTTCCCAAGCTCTTCAATCGCCTTTAAGCATGTATCCCGAAAGACATTTTTTGTGCATCTGATTATATATTTAAGACTTTTTATATCATTTATCTCTTCTACAGCCCGAGCCCGTCTGTTTCTATTAGTTCCAAGTCCGGCAACATATCTTAATGAATCAATATCCTTTGCCCGAATCAAATCATCGAGCAATTTTTCTAACCCTTCAATAGCCTTTTGTTTTGCATCCTTATTGCGACTGCAATTGATAAGGCATTTTAATCCATCCCTGTCCTTAAACCTTACCAATCGTTCTATTAAATTTTCCAATTCCTTTATTGCCCGACCGGCTGTATCCTTATACATATTCCATTGAGCTACATATCTTAATCCCTCAATATCCTTGAACTTGGCAAGCTCATCAACCGACTTGTTTCGTATCTCCCGATATCTACCCCATTGAGAGATATATCGCAGGCCCTTAAGGTCCTCAAACCTCACCAATTCTTTTAAGGCACGATTTCTGGTATCAACGGATGTGCTTGATCGTGTTACATATCTTAATCCTTCCAGATCTTTGGACTTTACCAATTCATTTATCAGCTTTCCAAGCTCTCTGATAGACTTGTCCCGCACACTGGAACACATGCTGTGAGAATCCCGAATAAGCCTGTTGATAAGCTGCTTCATTACCTCTTGAACCTCAGGGGTAATGGGTTGTTTGGAAAGCTCTTTAATTAAAAATCCAGTAGAAACTATAGCTTCTTCTGCACTTCCAAGTTGAAGCTTTCGAAGAGCTTTTTTTAATCTGGGTATTTCTGTTCCGCTGATAGCTAAGGAAGGTGAAAAACCAGGCATAATCATACACTCCCTTTAATTCATTTTGAATGGTAGCGCTACGGGGATTTGAACCCCGGTCCCATGGCTGAGAACCATGTATCCTGACCCCTAGACGATAGCGCCCCGCATTTGGACAACCACGGGGGGTTGCCCCTACTGGCTGGGGAAGAAGGATTCGAACCCTCACAACAAGCTCCAGAGGCTTGCGTCCTACCATTAGACGATTCCCCAATAAATCAATATATTACAGTTTACCTCAATTTTCGAAATTTGTCAAGATATTTTTTTGTCCTGGGATAATCGGTCAGCAAGCAATAGAGAAATTGTAACTGCTCAAAATCCAGTGGAGTTTTGAGCAGAAATGTAAAATGGAAACTGTAAATCTTAAAATGTGAAATAAAGAGAAGAATCGCTTGCCACAGGTAACATGTTGGGCTTAAGGAACTCACTTATTTTTCATTTTACATTTCCCATTTTACAGTTTACAGTTTACAGTTTACATTGAATTCCACATGATTTTGAGTAATTACGAGAAATTCAATCTGTAAGTGTTCACAAAACGCTTACCCCTGATTTATCTGGATCAATTGGATATGCCCCATCAAAGCACGCTGTACAAAACTCATTGTTTTCCGCAGATGATGAAGCAGCAGATAAGAGACCCTCAATACTCAAATAGCTGAGGCTGTCTACCCCAATAAAATCTCTTATCTCCTCAATGCTATGGGTAGTGGCAATCAATTCTTGAGGATCTGGTGTATCTACGCCATAGAAGCATGAATGCTTGATTGGCGGAGAGCTTATTCTTAAGTGCACCTCGCTTGCCCCGGCATCCCGGATCATTTTTATTATCTTTTTACAAGTAGTACCTCGAACAATAGAATCATCTACCAGAACCACCCTTTTACCTACAATAATCTCTTTTATTGGGTTCAACTTTATTGAAACCCCAAGCTCCCGGATAGATTGCTTTGGATTGATAAATGTACGACCCACATAGTGATTTCTGATTAACCCGAGTTCATATTTAATCCCACACCCCTCTGCATATCCTAATGCTGCGGGCACCCCTGAATCAGGGATAGGAATAACCATGTCTGCTGAAACAGGAGATTCCTTAGCCAGATATCTGCCGCTTTGTTTGCGGACATTATATACATTTCTGCCAAATACCTTACTGTCCGGTCGGGCAAAATAGATGTATTCAAAGATACATTGATTATATTTCCCTAATTGCTTCTCAGGTTTTTGAGAGGTTATTTCAGAATGATTAATAATAACTATCTCTCCTGGTTCTACATCTCTTATATATTCTGCACCAATAATATCCAGGGCACAACTTTCTGAAGCAAGTACAAAACTATCATTCAGCCTTCCTATGCATAGCGGTCTGAATCCAAACTCATCTCTTATGCCAATCAATTCATTATTTGTCAGAAGGATAAGGGCATAGGCACCCTTGATGGAAGAAATGGCTCTACTGATTCCTCGATACAAGCCACAAGAGGCAGCATGGGAAACAATAAGCTGAATAATAATCTCACTATCAGATGTTGTTTGAAAGGCACTCCCTTGTTTCTTTAATATTTCCCGAAGTGTCTCAGTATTTACAAGATTTCCATTATGAGCAGCAGCAAGTTGTCCCCCTGCATAGGTAACACTAATTGGCTGAGCATTTTCTAATACAGACGAGCCTGTAGTAGAATATCGCACATGACCAATGGATGCTGTACTCAGGACAGCATCAAGGTTTTGGGTTGAGAAAACCTCTGAGACAAGACCCATTCCCTTAATGGTTTTTAGCTTGCCTTCCTGAAGAAAGGTTATCCCGGCACTCTCCTGACCACGATGCTGAAGGGCAAATAACCCGAGATAGGTTAACCTTACTGCCGACAAAGAGGTAGCACCTTTATTGGGTGATACCTCATTTTCATGTCCCAATATCCCAAATATTCCACATTCTTCACGCATAGGTTACACCGTCTTTTTGTAATAGTTCAGAGTAACTACTCAACTATTGTTATTTTGAACACTTTTGCTTTTTGTCTCTATTATCGTAACTACTCAGGTATTCAGGAGTCAGAATTCAGAATAGACATTCCACCCTCTCCTCATGGGAAAGGGACGGGGTGAGGGCTCAACAATAACTTGCTTACCTCTGCGAGTAATGCGAGTAGGTTCTCTTATTCTGTCTCCTGAATTCTGAATTCTGACTACAATATGCTTAGAATAACTATAGCTGAGTAGTTACCTGTTATCATTTCTATCCTCGGAGAGAAATCTTTCCCTCTGTCATTCCGAACTACTGTGAGGAATCTAAGATAATTTATCTCGTCAAGTACTCCTCAAGACCGAGTACTCCTCAAGGATGACAGCATTGCAAGAGGATTAAGTAATTACAACTATTTTACTACCAATAGATAGTTTATCATATAATCTCTCTTGTTGCAACATATATTTTATCCATTTCAGACATGGTTTAGGAATAAATGGTTAAGGGTAACTACTCAGTTTCTGTGTGGTTGGAATTTGCCATTATATAAGTAGCTAAGAGTAGAGAAGGGTTTGTAACCGTTCACGGTTGTCGGTTCTGAACTGACACCGTATATTGCTGTCATTCCTGCGCATCACTGTCATTCCTGCGGGAGGGCAAAGAAGGGCAAAGAAGACGCTTTACATAACATGCTGCGAGAGAATCAATTATAAATAAAATGCAGAAAGCGAAAATGGAAAAGAATAAATGCAAGAATTATTTTTTCGGTCGGCCTTTTCTCTTGGGTAAAAACAATCCTTTCTTTTTCATGAGTTGATTAACAAACTCTTTTGAGCC
>JACQYP010000195.1 GCA_016208205.1 Candidatus Desantisiibacteriota bacterium
TCATTAAAACAAGGCATAGGGGCAATGCCTACTTTATCTCTCAGAGAAGGGTTGCTGAATATGGATTGTCCGGAATGTGACCATCCCCTTAAAAAGACAGCATTTCCGGAGATAAAGGTATTTATGGCAGCAGCATCGTCCATGTTAGTTACAGACTGTGGAGAGATACCATGTTTATGGATTAGATCAGTCATCATTTGCAAGGATTCTTTTCCCCAGAGGCTATCAATAAGAACCTCATTTCCAGTAAGAAGGATACCATCATTTCCCCACAAAAATTCCAAAAAGGTGCAAACCATGTCTTCACTCATTTTCCCTGGCCAGATAAAGCCGGAGCATTTTTCACCCGGAATAATAGCGTTTGCCTGACTTATTAATTCATTAAAGGTCTTTGGCGGAGACGGGAAACCATGCTTTTTCAACAGATCCTTTCGATAATAAAGGACACCCCCATCTACTGACCATGGGATAGCATAGATACCATGTTGGTAGGTACATCCCTTTATTGCCCCCTTGAAGAATTTGTCCTGATCCTTGAAATACCATTCGATAAAGGAAAGCCACTCTGTTTTTGCAGCAAGCTGAGGGAACAACATAATATCTACACACAAAACATCCGGCGGCTTGTGAAGTTTTTGTTCAAATGATTCTAAATAGTAGTTGTATTGAAGAGCAGGATTAGAAGGCAATTCTTGAAGAACAACATCAAGTTGAGGATTTTTATCCTCAAATTCCTGGACAAGCGAATTTAATACCATTGCTTCTGTAGTAGACACCTTGCCATAACTAAATACAATGCTTGTTTTTTCAGGATGCTTTCCGCATCCTGAAAAAAATATTAATCCGAGTAAGGTTGTTAGCAGGATATGCTTCATCAGTATTCATTCTCCTTCCCTATAAGGAGAGGTAGGTTGTAAGTTGTAGGTTGTAGGTTGTAAGTTGTAAGTTGTAGGTTGTAGGTTGTAAGTTGTAGGTTGAAGAAATAATATCATAGCCCTACAACTTACAACATCCTAAACCTACAACCTGCGGTCTATAATATATGGAATCCATTAATTAAGTTGACATAAGAAATGTTTATTTTTCCCTTTTCTGGTTTCAAAGTGTTGCTGTATGACTTGCCAACATTCATTGCTGGACTGAAAACGCCTGGTATGAGTAGCTTCTCGACGCAACTCA
>JACQYP010000196.1 GCA_016208205.1 Candidatus Desantisiibacteriota bacterium
GATAATGCCCTCAAATCTCATCATCTCATCAGTAACCCTTGCTACGCCATTAATTAGTTTTTTTGCCTCCAATTCAATCTCAGCCATCTTCCCTGCATGAGGCAAGGAATCCTTTTGATTCGCGGTTCCGGATAGTATCATTGGCAATGGTATCATATCCTTGGTAAGAAAAACACTAATAGTAACCATTACAGCAGATACAATGATGATCTTTAAGAGGGTTGTTGCCTGCATATATTTTTATTCCTTCAGTTGCAGTCTATGTTGACTACTTGTAGATTTTTATTTTTTTATTATAACACGAAATTGGACAAAAAGCAAGAAGTTTTGAGTTGTGTGAAATAGGTTATCAAATATTCAAAGCTTTACAAACAACATCCTTGACCAAATGGCAAACACATGATACAATATATTATGAGGTAAGGATTCAACTGTAACTCTGTGATTAATAACTTTAATAATTGGAGAAACATAATGCATGGAAAAAAGATAAAACATGGACTGGTCCATGCTTATTTTTTATATCATTATATTTGCGGCAGCCGTATTCTAAATTATATGCCCATGAACCTTATGATTGAACCTACAAATATGTGTAACCTTAAATGTCGTATGTGTCCACAAGATGGGCTTATGACCCGGAAAAAGGGTATGATGGATTTTGAGCTTTATAAGCGAATCATTGATGAGGCAAAAAACTTTGTCTGGTGTGTCCAATTGTTTCACACAGGCGAGTCTCTGCTTCATCCAAGGCTTCCGGAGATGATTGAGTATGCCCGGCAAGCAGGCATGTATACTGTGCTTAATACCAATGCCTGCCTGCTGACTAAAGAGAGGTCATCTCAACTAATCAAGGCTGGCCTCTCCCAGATATCGTTTTCCTTTGATGGTCCTACCCAGCAGGCCTATGAGCAGATTCGGGTAGGGGCATCATATATTCAGGTAAAAAGCAATATCAAGGACTTTATTGCCTTAAAAAAACAGCAACAGGCAAGACAACCGTCTACTATTATTGAGGTTATTCCTATGGAAGAAACGCAGGTCTATTTGCCTGATTTTTTGAAGGAACTTAAATCATTTGGAGCAGATGATGTCAGATGCTGGGGATATCATGAATGGACACATAATAGGTCGATCAATAACCAATATTATCCATGTGAATATCCCTATAGTATCATGGCTGTTTACTGGGATGGTCGGGTTGGACCGTGTTGTATGGATTATGATGGCAAATACATTATCGGAGATATTAAGGAACAATCTTTGTCTCAAATATGGAATTCATTAGAACTTCAGAGACTAAGGGCTGCCTTTCGAGACAAGAGCTATTCTCAGATAGAGCTATGCCGGAATTGTTCATTCCTTACCTCTCCCAAAACATATATTTCATTATCCGGCAAGGCATTTAAGATTCTTTCCGGTGTAGTAGGTAAATGGGTATCTTCTCAAAATTTCAAGGTATACTCAGCTATGTTGTAGGGTTAAGATGTTGTAGGTTGTAGGTTGTAAGTTGTAGGTTGTAGTCGTCACTTACAACCGATAACTTCTCTAACCTACAACATCCTAAACCTACAACCTACAACCTAAATTACCCCGAGTTATGAGAAGATACATACACTCCTTAGGAGAAAATAGATGCGGTTAAGAACAAAGATTGTACTGGGCATATTGTTAGAGATATTGTTGATCTGGTTGTGGCTTCATTTTATTGATGTTAAAACTGCTGTAGCATACATCAAAAAAATCAATATCAACCTGATTTGTGTTGGTATGTTCTGCTATGTTAGTGCATATTTTATAAGAAGCATTCGCTGGAAGATTATCCTTGATCCAATTGTCTCTGTTTCCGTAAAAAAGATATTTGCCTTGTATACTGCCGGCATGTTTGTCAACTATCTTTTTCCGCCATTACGGGGTGGGGAATTTACCAAGAGTATCTTTCTTCGCAAAATGCACAATATAGGTATCACCCAAACCCTGCCAACGGTTTTTGTGGATAAGGTTATTGAAGCGTCACCTGTGGTTTTTATCTTCTGTGGCATTGTCTTTTCACCTTATGTTCCAAGCTTAGCAAAAATAATTATGCTTCCTATGTTGATTAGCTTTTTGCTTTTTGCCACCTTATCTATCATCGCAGCAAAAAAAAAGGAAATGACCAGCAAAAGATTAAAAGCCATTTTTCGGTGGCTTCCCAGGAGATTTCAGCACAAGTTATTTGAGGCAATTGATTCCTCTTTTTCAGGTATAGTCATCTTAGAGGAACACCCAATAAAGCTTTTGGGACTGGTATTCTTGTCTCTTCTTGCCTTCTTGATGGATGCATCTTATATCTTCTTATTTTTCAAGGCATTTGGGGTGGCAATACCCTTCTGGGTTGCCCTTGTTGGTTATACATTAGTCACCTTTTCTTATATTGTTCCTAATCCACCCTGTCAGGTCGGCAGTACTGAGGTAATAATTATCCTTATCTTTTCGGGGATATTTGGCATTAATAAAAACATGGTAGCAGCTGTTGATATTTTGGCTCACACCCTGACCGGGTTATGGATCATCTTTAGCGGTAGCTTCTCTTTGAGCATGATTGGATTGAAGCTTAAGGAATTAGTGGAGATAGATGAAAAGATGGATGATGAATATGATGGAAGGTTGTAAGTTTAAGATGTTGTAGGTTGTAGGGTTATGATGCTTGTCAGCCAGTAGCAAGTGCAACACCATCTGTTAATTTGGCATGATATATAATGTTATTTCGTAACTACTCAGGAGTAGTCAGAATACAGAATTCAGGAGTCAGAATGAAAGAGTATAGTAAATCAATTGTTCAGGTATCAAAGTGATCTGTCATTCCCGCTTGCCCAAAATCCTTCTTTGTTAAGTACATCAGCCGTGATGGTTTTTCATACATTAAGGCTTGTCCCTGCGAATGCAGGGAGCTGCTTACTCCATGTTTATTCTGAATTCTGACTACTGGATACCTGAGTAGTTATGTTATTTCTTCAATTTCTTTAACCTACAACCTACTAAACCTACAACTTACAACATATATTACACATCTGATAAACACAAAAAAGGGAGAATAAAAATTAATTTATCCTCCCCTCCTGTTAACTTTTTCAAGTTAAATACGTACTTAACTTCTACTATCCCCTCTTTATTTTGCTGCTTCTGTAGTAGTTGCTGCTTCAGTTGCTGTTCCAGCCTCTTCTGCTGCTGGAGCTGCAGCCTCCTCTGTTGCTGGAGCTGTTTCTTCTTCAACTGTAGCAGGTGCTGTTTCTTCTGCCTTCTTTGTTGGTGCACAACTCACTATCGTTCCGCACAAACCAGCCATTAAGCAAAATACTACAAATAGTTTAGATGCATACTTCAACTTGTCTTCACCTCCTTTTCTATCTTTATCGAATAGAAACTATTACCAAAACTTACCTATATATTATACATCAAATTTAAGATTTGTCAAGTGTTTTTTTACGATTTCTTTATTTTTTTGCAAAAAATAAAGAAATCCGCTTATTTTTTCATCAATACCTTATGCAAAAACCGACTCTATCGCTAAAGAAATAAATGATTGCGGTAAAATACCTATGAGAAAAAGTCCAAGCATAATCAGGATAAGCACTACCCTTAACAATGGTGAAAGACAAATAATAGACTCATCCTTTGCCTCTCCAAGATACATGGATTTAAGTATACGAAAATAGTAATAAACTGATATTGTGCTGAAGATAAAGCCAATTACGGCAAGATATATGTACCCGGCATGAACTGCATAGGCAAACAGATAAAATTTACCCATAAACCCAGCCAGGGGCGGCAGCCCGGCAAGTGAAGCCAGACAGATAAGCATACACAGGCATAAGAATGGCGATCGTTTGTACATGCCGCTATACCCTTCAATCTCATCCGTGTCTATTCTTTTAGAGATAATGGCTATAACCATAAATATCCCGAGCGTGGCAAGGGCATAAACAAGCAGATAAAACATTATCGCTGACAACCCACTTGCAGTTCCTATTACCAGACCAATAAGCAGATACCCTGCATGTCCAATGCTTGAATAGGCAAGCAGCCTCTTTATATTTGCCTGAGGAATAGCAGATAGATTGCCAATAGCCATGGTAAGGATACAGAGAACAATCAAAACCATTGTCCACTCCTGCCTTATTCCACCAAACCCTTCCATGAATACTCGGATAAAGACGGCAAATGATGCTGCCTTTGAGGCAGAGGCAAGAAAAGCGGTAATTGGGGTCGGTGCACCCTCATATGCCTCCGGTACCCAGAAATGAAATGGAATACAGGCTATCTTAAACCCAAACCCGGCTAATATAAACGCTAAGCTAAGCGGCAGGGCACATCCTTTATTCCCCTGACTTAAAAATTCCCCTATCCCTTTTATCTCTGTTGTACCAGTCAGTCCATAGATTATTCCAATACCATAAAGTAATACTGCTGAACAGAATGCTCCAAACAACAGGTACTTTATCCCCCCTTCAATCCCTTGCTTTGTCCTGAGATATGCCACCAGCACATACGAACCAACGCTAAGCATTTCAAGGCTTACATACAAGCTGATAAGCTCACCTGCTGAAACCATAAACATGGTACCCATAATAACCAGAAGAAGCACAAAGTAATATTCACCATGATGAGTAGTACGGTTGGCAAGATAGTCCATGGAAGAAACAATAACCAATATCCCAATCCCTAAGAAAAGATACTTGAAATACATGGCAAAGGTATCATTCACAAAACTTCTGTTGCCAAAGGCAAGCCCATCTTGTGTATTATAAACCGCAAACATCGCAGCTATTAATCCGGCAATAGCAATCAAGCCAAGCAGCTTTTTTGCCCCCTGTGTTATAAATAAATCTACAACAAGTACCAATAGGGCTGTACAACAAACTATTATCTCTGGTGTAAGCAATGTATAATTCAAGGTTTATCCTCCAGTAAAACACAAAATATCTACCACGAAAGGCACGAAAAACACGAAAAGTTCTGTTTGATTATTAATTTTCGTGTATTTCGTGTGTTTCGTGGTTTTTTCTTTTAGAATAGGTGCGTTTCACGCACCGTATTCTCTTTTCGTGTTTTCCCCTTTCATGATTTCGTGATAAATATTTCAGACTTTCGTGTTTCTCACATTACGGCATTATCCCCTGTACAACTTGAGTCGTAGAGACATTCATCAAATCAACTAATAATTTAGGACAGATACCTATCAAGATAATAACAATCAATAGGGGGACAATCGCCAGAAGCTCTCTTTTGTTTATATCTGTCAACTGTTCCCACCTTGGATTTAATTCCCTCCAGAAGACCCTCTCCATCATCCACAAGAGGTAAACCGCAGTTATCACCACACCGCTTGTAGATAATATTGCCAAAAGCTTAAACCCGGGGAAGGTGCTGACGAATGTACCCATCAGGCAGACAAACTCCCCAATAAACCCGGCCAACCCCGGCAAGCCGAGAGAGGCTAAGACTGCAACCGTCATCATCCCTGTATATATCGGCATACGATTCCACAACCCGCTGAATTCATCAATATTCCTTGTATGTGCCCGATCATAAATAACCCCAACAAGCATAAACAAGCTGCCGGTTACTGCCCCATGCGTAAACATCTGAACAACAGCTCCGTTTATACCTGTTACGGTTAATGCCCCCATGGCTATCAAACAGAATCCCATATGACTGATACTTGAATAAGCAATCATCTTTTTTAAGTCATTCTGAGCCATAGCAGTACATGCACCGTAAATAATATTAATTACACCAAGGACAGCAAATGGATAGGCAAAATATATGGCTGCATCAGGGAATATGGGGAAACTCACCCTTAAAAATCCATATATTCCCATCTTTAACAATATACCGGCAAGGATGACACTTGCTGCGGTTGGTGCCTCAACATGGGCATCCGGAAGCCATGTATGAAACGGCCAGATAGGCACCTTAACTGCAAACCCGATAAAGAATAAGAAAAACATCAGGTTTTGAAAATCTCTGGCAAAGCTGCATGTTTTTGAAAGCTCCAGAATATCCATGGTATGTGGCGAAGATGTAAAGTAGACGCATAATATCCCGATAAGCATTATCAAGCTGCCGATCACCGTATAAAGCACAAACTTAATAGCCGCATACTTCCTTCTTGGTCCTCCCCAAACCCCAATCAAAAAGTACATAGGCAGGAGAACAGCCTCCCAGAAGATATAGAATAAAAACAAGTCCATGGCAACAAAGACCCCGAGCATCCCTGTTTCAAGTATCAAAAATAGTATGAAATATTCCTTCACCCTTTTTGTTATACTGCAGGAGATAAGAACAGACAAAAAGGTTAACAGGGCAGTCAGTAAAAAGATAGATATGCTCAACCCATCAAGTCCAACATGATAATGGATATTAAAGACTGGAATCCATAATATTTTTTCCACAAACTGCAGGTCGGCAATCTTTGGATTAAAATTAACATACACCATCCCGGCCAGAACAAGGGGGATAAATGAAAACACCAATGCCAACCCCTTGACAGTCTTCTCCATCTCCTTTGGTGTACAAAGGATGAACATGCCGCCTATTAATGGTATAAATATCATCCAGCTTAAAATTGGGAAATCCATTGTTCACTCCTTGTTTATAATCGGTCAGTAGTCCAACATTCTATGTTGGTAGAAATATATAGCCAAGATAGAATCAGGAATGTCTGTGCTACCCTACACGCCCCACATCCAGATAACCAACAGAATAATTACCCCTATCACCATGGTCAGGATATATGATTGAACCAGCCCTGTTTGTATACGCCTGACAAGCATACCGCATCCAGCGGTAACATTTGCTACACCATTAACCATGCCATCGATTACTATCTGATCAAACCGGACACTGCCCTTTGTTAATCCCACAAACGGCTTAACAATAAGAGCGTCATATATCTCATCAAAGAAGTATTTGCCAAATATCAACTTATAGATAAAGGTCTTTTTGACGAAATCAAGATTAATAACCTTGATCCCATAAACCAGCCATGCCCCAAGTATCCCCAGTCCAGCTGCAGAAAGGGAGATAATGGTAACCAGATGTCCTTCGTGCTCCTTACCATGAGGAGGCTCAAAGCAGACAAAATTTCTAAACCAGTGATTCATCCATGGTGAATCAATAAACCCGGCAGTAATGGCTAAGAATGCCAGGATACACATTGGCAATGTCATTACCCATGGTGATTCATGGGGATGTGCGTCATGCTTTCTTGTTTCCCCGCCAAAGGTAACAAAGCAAAGCCTGAACATATAAAAGGCTGTCATCAATGCCCCAATCTCACCCATAATAAACAAGGGCATATGCCCTGAGGAATATGCAGCCATCAATACCTCTTCCTTGCTCCAGAATCCGGCAAAGGGCGGCACCCCGGCAATGGCAAGTGATCCAATAATAAATACTGTTGCCGTAATCGGCATCTTTTTTCTCAAGCCACCTGCATCCCAGATGTTATTGGAATGCATGGCATGGATAACACTCCCTGCTGCTAAGAATAAGAGTGCCTTGAAAAAGGCATGGGTTGTCAGATGAAACATACATGCAGAAAATCCGCCAACACCCAAAGCCAACATCATATAACCAAGCTGGCTCAGGGTTGAATAGGCAAGTACGCGTTTAATATCATTTTGACACAAGCCAATGCTTGCGGCAAACAAGGCGGTAAACCCTCCTACATACCCAACCACAATCAATGCATTTGGTCCGGCATCAAACATGGTATATGTCCTTGCCACCAGATATACACCTGCAACCACCATTGTTGCTGCATGGATCAAGGCAGAAACCGGTGACGGACCCTCCATGGCATCAGGAAGCCATGTATGAAATGGAAACTGGGCTGATTTCCCCATTGCCCCAAGAAATATCATGATAGCCGTTATAGTTAATATCTGTGGACTAATCTGTCCATCATGAATCAACCCCTCTATATTTAAGAAGTTAAATGTACCGGCATAAAGCCCGACACATAAGATTCCAATCAAAAAGCCTGCATCTGCTAATCTGGTAATAATAAACGCCTTTTTTGCAGCTGCTGCAGCAGATGGCTTGTGATGCCAGAAGCCAATCAACAGATACGAACAAAGCCCTACAAGCTCCCAGCAGCAAAATATGGTCACAAAGTTGTTTGCCAGAACTAATCCAAGCATAGAAAATGTAAATAATGAGATAAAGGAATAATACCTTGAAAAATCAATAGATTTTTCTGTTGACAGATACCCTCTGGAGTACAATTGAACCATGGTACTTACTAAGGTAATAACAAATAGCATGATCGATGACAGAGGATCCAGAAGCATCCCCATCTCTATCTGAAACTTATCGCTGCTAAACCATGGAAGGCTAAACTCATAATGTCTCTGCCCACTCATAGCCAACTCTCTTAAAACCACGCAAGCTATCAAAAATGATGCAAACACCCCACTGATTGAAAGCCATGACGAAAAATTCCTGAACCTTTTACCCAAAAAGGTAATAATTATGAACACTATAAACGGTATTGCCGGAATCAACCATGCATTATTTATCATGAAAACACTCCTTAGTAAATATAGGCACAGAAAGGCACAAAGGCAGAGAGAGAAGAAGGAAAGCACAGAAACACAGGCAAAAGCACACAGAGTATCGAATGATACTCCCCTCTAACTTTGTGCCTCTCTGAGCCTTTGTGCCTTCTTTTCTCACCATTTCATCAAATTAATATCCTCAACATTAATACTCTTAATATGCCGATAGGCTGACAGGATAATAGCCAGTCCAACCGCTACCTCTGCCGCTTCAATGGCAATCACAAATATCGTAAATATATGCCCTGTCAGCATATTTGGATCCACATACATAGAGAATGCCACAAAATTAATATTAGCCGCATTAAGCATGAGTTCAATGGACAGCAATATCATAACCGCATTTCGTCTAACCAGAACACCATAAATCCCCAGACTAAAAAATATTGCACTCAGTATCAGATAATTTGTCAGGCACATTGCTTGCCTCCTACACAAAATTTAGGCTGTTAGACTGTAGGCTTGAAGGTCAGAAACCCTCCTCGACTTATAACCTCACGGTTTACAGTTATCGGTTCACAGCCTAAATACCTACAGCCTATTACTACACAACGCACCAGTTGGACACGAAGTCACACACTTGCCGCAAGAATCACACCCGGTTGCAGCAAGTGGTTTGCCAAATGTCGGCTCAATGGTTGTTTCAAACCCTCGATTAACAAAACCAAGGGCACCAATCCCCTTTATCTCCAAGCAGATCCGCACACACTTACCACACCTGATACACTTATTTGGATCTCGCAAGATAGCTGGAATAGAGTTATCTATTAAATAATGGTGTACCTTTCCACCCTTAAACTTATCCAGATTAACACCATACTCAATCCCATATTTTCGCAAGTAACACTTATCAATGGCATTGCACCCACACCCAAGACAGCGGTCAGCCTCAAGTTTGGCATCTGTCTCTGCCAACCCAAGCTCAACCTCATTAAATCCCTTCAGCCTTTCCGCAACCTCAAGCTCCGGCATCTTAACCCGTGCCTGCTTCTCTACCCCCTCAAACTCAAGGCCTCTGTCAACCTCATCAAGCCTGCCCTTACTCACATTAAATTTTCTTAACCCCTCATCACCAATCTTCTGCCTTCTGCCTTCTGCCTTCTGTTCCAGGTATCGATCAATCGAGTCAGCCGCCCTTTTCCCACCGGCAATTGCCTCAATCACGGTTGAGGCACCACTTACCGCATCACCGGCAGCAAACACACCAACCCTGCCGGTACTCATATCCTTATCAACCACGATTGTTTTGCCCCTACCAAGATGAATGCCCTGTTCCTCAACCAGACATTCAGTCTCTGGAATCTGACCAATGGCTGCAATCACTGTCTCAACATCTATCCTAAACTCAGATCCCTGAACAGGTATCGGACTCCTGCGACCACTTGAATCAGGCTCACCAAGTTCCATCCTGATACATTCAAGCATCTCTACCTTGCCGCTTCCAATTACTCCTGCAGGGGCAGATAGGAAGTGAAACTGAACCCCTTCATGCTCTGCCTCATTAATCTCAACCTCATTGGCCGGCATCTCAGCCCTGCTGCGGCGATATACTACCATTACCTCAGCTGCACCAAGCCGTAAAGCCGTTCTGGCAGCATCAATAGCTGAATTCCCGCCGCCAATCACAGCCACCCTGCCCTTAAATCTGGTCTCCTTATTCAGCCCCATATCCCGCAGAAAATCAACCGCAGAGGAAACCCCATCAATCTTATCACCATCTACACCAAGACCATAGCTTCCATGTGCCCCAATGCCAATAAACACAGCCTCAAACCCATCACTCATCAAACTGTCTATGGTAAAATCACTGCCAAGGGCAGCATTACATCTTATTTCAACCCCATGCTTGCAAATACCTGCTATCTCTTTGTCCAACACCTCTTTGGGCAGTCTGTACTCCGGTATTCCATACCTCAACATCCCGCCAGGCTCAGGCAATGCCTCAAAGATTACACACTCGTAACCCATGACTGCCAGATAATAGGCACAACTCAAAGAAGCAGGACCTGCCCCAATCAATGCTATTCTCTTTGGTTGGAATGCAACATTTGGAATGCAAAATTCGGCTTCCGTGTTCTGTATTCTGTTTTCTTCCTTCTGACTCCTGACTCCTGACTCCTGACTCCTGACTTCTTCTGTTCCCTCATCCGCCACAAACCGTTTCAAAAAATCAATAGCTATCGGCTCATCAACCAGATTGCGTCTACATGCCAGCTCGCACGGCCTCACACAAACCCTGCCACAAACTGCCGGCAGAGGATTATTTTCCCGTATAACCTCTACAGCCTCTTGATATTTGCCCTTTCGTATCAAGTCAATATAATCCTTGACCCTTACCCCTGCCGGGCAAGCCATTTGACATGGCGGCAGGCAATCACCGTAGTGATCAGACAACAACAATTCAAGGCATAACCTGCGAGCATCATTGATAAGCTCACTCTTGGTGGTAATAACCATACCACCCCGTACCTTAGTAGCACACGACGGCACCAATGGCCTTCGTTCGCCCTCAACCTCAACCACACACAACCAGCATGACCCAAACGGCTCAAGCTGCTCATCATGGCAGAGGGTAGGAATATCAATCCCATTCAACCTGGCTGCATCCAATATTGTTGCAGACTCATCAACCAGATATTCTTGTGTATCTATAATTACCTTTATCATGTTCTCCCATCAATCAGTAGTTGTAAACTTTGTAACCGGTTACGGTTATCGGTTTACAGTTCACAGTTTTTCAGTGAACCGTGAACCGATAACTGTAAACCGTAAACAATTACTAAACCTTACCACCTATCCACCTTAATAATCGCTTCCAGCTTGCATTTAGCCACACACTGTCCGCACCTGATACATTTAGCTACATCAAGGACATGCAATTTTTTCTTCTCTCCGCAAATTGCCTTGGCCGGGCATACCTTAACACACATCCCGCATCCCTTGCATCGCTCATCAATGATAGCAAAAGAGATCAATTCCTTGCATGCCTTTGCCGGACACCTGCGCTCTTTGATATGCGACTCATACTCATCCCTGAAATACTTCAATGTTGTAAGTACCGGGTTTGGGGCAGTTTGCCCGAGTCCGCATAACGATGTTTTTCTGATGTTTTGTGCCAGCTCTTCTAATAATTCAATATCACCCTGAGCACCATTGCCGGAGACTATTCTTTCCAATATCTCCAGCATCCGTCTGGTGCCGATTCTGCAAAAGGTACACTTACCGCATGACTCATTCTGGGTAAAGTTGAGAAAGAATCTGGCAATATCTACCATGCAGGTGGTATCATCCATGACCACCATACCGCCTGAACCCATGATGGCACCGGTTTGATTAATAGAATCATAATCAACCGGTGTATCCAGCAGGCTTGATGGGATACATCCACCGGATGGACCACCAAGCTGAGCCGCCTTAAACTCATGTTTGCCTGTGCTGCCTGCTATCCCACCGCCAATGTCAAAGATAACCTCTCTAAGGCTCATCCCCATGGGCACTTCAACTAAGCCACCCCGTCGTATCTTGCCGGCTAAAGCAAACACCTTTGTTCCCTTACTCTTTTCCGTACCAAAAGAGGCATATTCTCCTGCTCCATTAAGGATAATCCAGGGGATATTTGCCAATGTTTCTACATTATTGATATTAGTCGGCTTACCATACAACCCGGATATAGCTGGAAACGGCGGCCTTAATCGCGGCATCCCACGATTGCCTTCGATAGAGGCAATAAGTGCTGTTTCTTCACCACAGACAAATGCCCCGGCCCCTTCTTTTATCTCTAATTCAAAACTAAAATCACTTCCAAAAATATTATGACCAATAAAACCACGAGCCCTTGCTTGCTGCATGGCTATTTTTAACCGTTCTATTGCTAAAGGATATTCAGCCCTTACATAAATATATCCATGATTGGCAGAGATAGCATAACTGCCAATTAACATCCCTTCAATAACGCTGTGCGGGTCACCCTCCAGAACGCTTCTATCCATAAATGCACCCGGGCCACCCTCATCTGCATTACAGATAAAATATTTCTCATCGCTATGTGATTTGCTGGCAAAACCCCATTTTACACCGGTAGGGAATCCTGCCCCACCCCGACCGCGTAAACCGGATCCGGTAATCTCATCAATCACTTCATCCTTCGACATTTCCTTGACAACCTTTTCAATTGCCTTGTATCCACCATATTCTATGTATTCATCAATCGACTCAGGTGATATCTTCCCACAATTACGAAGCACAATCCGTTGCTGTCTGCTAAGGCATATCTCATCTTCCTGAGTTATTATCCATTCCGGTATTACATTGCCGGCGACAACATGTTCATCCAAAATCCTGTCTACCATTTTATCGTCTACCTGCTTGTAGGTAGTTCTTCCAGCAGGCAGAACAACATCAACCAACACCTCATTGTAACACATGCCAATACAGCCGGTCTCTTCAAGTGTTATATCCAATCCACGACTGACAATCCCAAGCTTTAACTGCTCATAAACCTTCTTACCGCCAGAGGCAATCCCACAACTGCCAAGTCCAACAATAATGCGTGCATTTTGCATACAATTAGTCCCTTTTCTTCTGATAGGTAGTAGTCGCAAGCTTTAGCTTGCGGATAATAATTACGCAGGCTAAAGCCTGCGACTACTTACCAATTATCACTCTCTTCAATAATTCCCCAATATCTCCTCAACCCTTGCCTCATTCAACCTTCCATACACATCATTATCAACCATAACCACCGGTGCCAGGCTGCAACACCCGAGACATGCAACCGTATCTAATGTAAATTTCATATCAGCCGTGGTTTTACCAGGCGGGGTCCCAAGCCTATTTGTTATTGTCTGAGTAATATTCTCGGCTCCAGACACATGACAGGCAGTACCATGACAGGCACGAATAATATGCTCACCAACCGGGCTAAACCTGAATTGTGTATAGAATGTTGCCACCCCATACACCACACTCGGCTTTACCCCAAGGCCATCTGCAATCTTAAGCATAACATCCTCAGATAAATACCCATACACATTCTGTGCCTTTTGCAGTACCGGTATAAGCCCGCCTGACTTGCCTTGATATTCTGAAAGGATAGCTGAAAGCTTATTCTGATTATTAGAACACCTACATCCCACTGTTATTCTCCCTTTCTGGCAATCACTATCGCCCCAACCAATGCCGCCAATAGTACAAATGAAACCAGTTCAAACGGTAACACATATTGCCCCAGTAACAATTTTCCAATCCGGGATACATCGCCGGTAATTGCTGTATCTGCTGCCTCATTCCATTTCATAGCCTTCAGGATATAGAAGATAAGGTAAAATAAAACACCTGAGATAACCAATGCCACCCCTTTTAATCGATTACCTTGTGGAACAGCCATGTCTGACACCTTATGAGTAAGCATGATCAGAAACATGAACAGCACCACAATTGCCCCAACAAAGATAAATACCTGAATAATTGCCAGAAATTCTGCATTAAGGGTAATAAACAAACCGGCTACACTCAAAAGAAACACAGCCAGAAACAATACCGCATGCACCAAATTCCTGACCGTCACTACCAGCACACCACAAACAATGCCAATAGCTGCTAATACGAAAAATGCCATATTTGATAATACTAATGGACAAATAGCATCAATATTCATTACTTACTCACCCCTTATCTGGTTTTAAGGATCGCACCCTCTAAACCTGTAAGCCTTTGCTGGAAATCATTAAGCAAGCCCTTTAACACATCTATCTCTTCTCTTTGCACATCAATCAACTTATCCTTTTCCGGATTTTCCGGCAATTTCAAATGTGTCTCAAGCCTTGTATCACACCAAATAATCTTCTTCCACATAATAAACCATTGAACAATCAAACTGCCTATACCAATAACCATGGTACTAAAAATGATCTGCAGCCAGAACATCATATCAGCAAACCGTCGATCAATGCTTCGTTCCATAGCAGCAAATCGCTGATCCATACTTCGTTCCATAGCAACAAATCGCTGATTCATTTGCTGTTCAATACTATCCAACCTAAGCTCAATCTTAGTCAGCCTTACCTCAATACTGCCGGAGGGACTCACCCCTGTTTCCTGCTGTGCATACACCAATTGCATATTGCCCGGCAAGCACCATATTCCTATCACAAACACACACAAGATCAATCCTCGCATCACTGCCACCCCTATAGTAGGACAGGCATTCTTGCCTGTCTATGGGTAAACAGGCATCATCATAGACAGGCAAGAATGCCTGTCCTACCTTCTTCATATCAACACCATCACCAATCCAGTCAACCCAATATTCAAAAACGCCAGCGGTAGCAACACCTTCCAGCCAAATCCCATCAGTTGATCCACACGAATACGGGGGTAGGTCCATCTAAACCATATAAATAAAAACACAATGGCATATGTCTTTAATAAAAACCAGACAATTGGCGGCAAAACAGGAGGAAGTCCGGGTATCCCGTTCCATCCGCCCAAAAACAGTGTGGCACAAACAGCTGAGGCAACAAACATATTGGCATACTCAGCCAGAAAGAACATGGCAAACTTGATACCGCCATATTCTGTATGAAAGCCGGCAATCAACTCTGATTCTGCCTCAGGCAGGTCAAATGGTGCCCGGTTACACTCAGCGGTTGCCGCAATAATAAACAATATAAAAGCTAATGGCTGTTTGATAATATACCAGCAATCCTGCTGAGCAGTAATAATATCACTCATTTTCAATGAGCCGGCAAGCATCAGCACCCCAATCACTGAAAGGCTCATAGCTAATTCATAGCTCACAATCTGAGCACTGGAACGAATCCCGCCAAGCAGGGAATACTTATTTCCAGATGACCAGCCGGCCATGATTATTCCGATAACCCCTATGCTGCCAACAGCCATGAGATAAATCACGCCAAGGTTCAGGTCACAAACAATCAAACCCGGTGACCATGGCAAAACAACATATGCCATCACAGCCGGAGCCATAACAACCACTGGTGCCAGAAAAAATATCCATTTATCTGCTACCTTGGGCACAATATTTTCTTTAAGCAACAGCTTAACCGCATCAGCAGCTGTCTGCAATATTCCAAATGGACCAACCCGCATTGGTCCAAGCCTGTCTTGCATATAACCGGCAATCTTCCGTTCAGCCAGAACAACCATCATGGCATTGACCGAGATAAACCCACCAATCAAGGATAACGCTGCAACTATGGCTATTAAGGTTACTACCAGAACAGGCGGCAGATGATACAATTCACATATACCTACCAGCCAATGTTGGATAATATTTACTAATTGTTGCGTATCAAATAATAACTGCATCTTAAAATCCTGCCTTTGTAAGTACTATAACCGTTCACGGTTGCGGTTCACAGTTCACAGTTTTTTTAATCGTGAACCGATAACTGTAAACCGTAAACGATTACACTCACTTATACCTCGTAACCTCCGGCTCCCTTGTCAACCCCTCAATATTATATATCATTTTATCCCGATGATAACAGGCCAGCTCATAGCAGCCGGTCATGGATATCGCATCCTTTGGACATGCATCCACGCATAACCCGCAGAATATACACCTTGATATATCCAGAACATAGCTTGCCACCTTTTTATCATGCCCTTCTGCATCCGGCTCATCCATTGGCACGCATGTAATCTTGATTGCCTCAGCCGGACAATACTTAGCACACAACCCACAGCCAACACACAATAAGTGCCCATTCTTATCCACATTTAACCTATGCAGCCCACGAAACCCTTCTGCTACCGGTCTTCTCTGGGTTGGATACTGAATAGTCACTGATGGTGAAAAAAGATGTTTCAAGGTTACAAATAAACCGCGAATTAACTCTATGATAGCTGTAACAAAACCTACTTTTAGTGCATACTGTTTCATATCACCCGCTCCACGCTTCCAATAATAGGCATCATCTCTTTCCCAAACAAACACATCACATTAATTGTCGGATAGGTATGAACAACCCCAACCCCATCCGGCACATCATGGCTTATCCTTGCCTTTAGCTTAAGTTCCGCATTCTTAGAAGAAACAACAACCATGTCCCCATCCCCAAGCCCAAGCCGAGAGGCATCATTTACACATAGCTCAACGCAAGCCTCCCCTATCCCAAGCAGGTATGGGCTCTGAGCACTTAATGTTCCTGAATAAAGATGCGATGGTGCAGATACAAGCAATAATTTGCCATCAGTTACCTCTATCCCCTCACACTCAACCGGAATAAATTTACCCTTCCATGTATCAGGTGGGAAGTGAGAAGCAGAAAGTGGAGATTGAATACTCGCCTTTATCTCCTGCCACACATCTGCAGACACATCACAACCAAGCTGTGTGCACAACTCAACAAATATCTCAAGATCAGTCCTGCTTTCACCAACACATGGCAATATCTTTTTCAAGCCCTGTGTTCTTCGTTCCAGATTCGTATATGTTCCCTCTTTTTCAGCAAAGCTGCAAGCCGGCAATACCACATCAGCCAGCTCAGCCGTAGGGGTCATAAACATATCCTGAACAACAAGGAACTCCATTGCCTCCAATGCTTCTTTTACCTTAGATGACGGATATGTCAGCACTGGATTTTCGCCGACAATGTACATAGCCTTCAGCTTGCCGTGCTCAAGCATCTCTATTGCCTCAAGCCCTGGCTTATTTACAGGCACATACCCGGGCAAAAACCCTGGTACTGCCCCCATATCAAGTGCCCCTTGTGAATTATTCTTCTCCGGCAGAATATACACGCCGCATGATTCCTTACCAACATTCCCGGTAAGTAATGCCAGATTGCTTGCTGTGCGAGCAATATCCCTGTCATTTCCAACCAATCCCATGCCGGTAGCCACAATAATACACGCTTTTTTTGCCCTGGCATAAGTTCTTGCTGCCAATTCAAGCTCAAGTGGATTAATACCACATATCTCTGCCACATATTCAGGCGTATATTTTTCTATCGATGCCTGCAACGCCTCCAACCCCTCTGTCTTATTATTAACAAAGGTTTTATCAGCCAATTCAAACTTGACTATTTTATTTATAATTCCATTAATCAAAGCAACCTCTGTACCGGGCTTACAAATAAGGTTAGCCTGTGCCTGACGGCTAAGCAGTGTCCTTTTGTTGTCTGCCACAATCAGGCTTGCCCTGTTTCGATTAACCGCAAGATTAACCTCTATCCTGACATTCGGATGTGTCTCGTTAAGATTAGCTCGAACCAACAGGATAGCGTTTGTCTTTCGGATCTCATGTAAAGAATTGGTTGAACAAGCAATCCCAAGGCTTTTCTTTAAGCCCAATAATCCCTGATACCTGCCACCATGATCAATATTATTTGTTCCTATGCCCTGCCTGATGAGGAGTTGGAATAGATACAACTCTTCATTTGTCAGTCTGGCAGAGCCAAGACCACCGATTGAGTCTGCACCAGAGGCAGCCTTTATCTCATTAAACTTAGCGGCTACAATGGATAGAGCCTCATCCCAGGTAGTCTCTTCAAACCTGCCATCCTTCTTGACAAGCGGTTTTTTTAATCTCTTAGGGCTACCCACAAACTCATACCCAAACCTGCCCTTGGAGCAAAGATTACCCTCATTTATCCCGGCATCATAATCACCGGTAACTCGCATTATCTCATTATCCTTAATCCCAAGCACAAGCGAGCACCCATTTGAGCAATAGGGACAGAGTGTTGCCTCATTCTTCATATCCCAGACCCGTGTCTTATACTTAAACATCTTTGAATTCAATGCCCCAACCGGACAGACCGAGATACACTGACCACAAAATTCGCATTCCATTGGCCTGTCAAAATCAGTACCAATATATGCCTTTATCCCTCGATTGATAAAGCTTATCTCTCCTACCCCCTGCACCTCATTACAGATTCGAACACACTTGCCGCAAAGGATGCATCTATTCATATCCCTCTCTATCAGGGGCGAAAGCCGTTCCACAGCCTTTTTAACACTATCCATCCGATAGGGATTATCGCAAATCCCATATTCATAGACCAAATCCTGGAGTTGACATTCCCCTGCCTTATCACATACCGGACAATCAAGGGGATGTTCTGCCAGAATAAGCTGAAGCTGTGCTCGTCTTGACTCAACTATCTCCGGGCTATTGGTTATTACCTCCATCCCATCCTTAACCGGGTTAAAACACGCTGGAATCAATGATTTACGACCCTTAAGCTGAACCACGCACATACGACAGGCACCAAACCCAATCAGCCGCTTATCCGCACACAGAGCCGGTATCTTTACCCCTGCCTTTTCAGCTGCCTCAAGTATCATTGTTCCCTTTTCAACAGTTATTTGTTTTCCATCAATTAATAGTGTAACCATTTCTTCCTCATTATGTGTCATATCCGTCATTTTAAGGTTGACAGAAC
>JACQYP010000049.1 GCA_016208205.1 Candidatus Desantisiibacteriota bacterium
GTAACTGAGTAAGTCCTGCAGGGTTCCAGTATATGGCAGTCCATTCATCAGCCAGTCCAATGGATGCACCACCCATACCAATTCCTTTTGCCCCAAGCCCGGGACCCTCATAACCACCAGCCATAGCATAGCTTGCAGCCAGACACAAAACTACTGTTGCGACAACACCCTTTTTCATCATACAACGACCTCCTTTTATAATGCAGAATACAGAATTCAGGATAGATGCGATTTTTTTGTTCTGAATTCTGAATTCTTATAATTCCTCAGAACAATTCCTCTTCATTCAAAAAATTCTCTTGAGGCAGCAAATGACTGATATGATTCTTGTTCAAAGCCATAAAATCCGACTTATACAACATATTATCACTTTCAGCCGGATATATCTTGACATTTGTAAGGGCAATAAAATCCTTTGCCCCTGCATTTAATTCATCAAGAATTCTTGCATCCTTATAGGTGTACATTGTCCCTTCAATGCGATGAATAGTGGTAAAAACTATTACCGGTACCTGAGATTTTTCTACCCACATGAATTATTCCTCCTCAATTAATCGTATTTTTAATTCTTTTAACTGCTTGTTATCTACTTTGTATGGGGCACCGGTCATCTGGCATATCCCTGACTGTGTCTTGGGAAAGGCAATGACATCACGGATGGATTCTGCTCCAACCATGAATCTCAGCAAGCGATCGAGCCCAAGGGCAAGCCCGCCATGTGGTGGAGCACCATATTCCAATGCCTCAAGCAGAAACCCGAATTTTTCTTTTGCCTCTTCTTTTGACAGGCTTAAAAGGTTAAAAACCCTTTCCTGTATATTCCGGGAATGAATTCTAATAGAGCCGCCGCCAATCTCAACACCATTAAGGACTACATCATAAGCATTTGCCTTGACCTTGAGCGGGTTAGTATCAAGCAATGGATAATCTGTTTCCCGCGGAGAGGTAAAGGGGTGATGCATGGCTGTAAACCTTTTTTCATCCTCATCATGTTCAAGTAAGGGAGCATTCATCACCCAGAGAAGGTTGAATGTATTCTCTGGAATCATGTTTAATTTTCTGGCTAAGTGCAACCTTAACTGACAGAGGCTCATGGTTACTATCTTTGGGGTATCTGCTATAAACAGGCACAAGGAATTTTCATCAGCACCCATCCTGTTTAAGATTGCATCCCTTGCCTCTTCAGACAGAAACTTGGCAATGGGTGATTCCTTACCCTTAAAATAAGCCAGCCCTTTTGCCCCATAAACGCTGACAAAATTGGTTAATTCATCAATATCCTTTCGACTCATAGAAGCCATATTCGGTACGCAAATGCCTTTTACGCAACCTGCCCCGGCAATCGCCCGGTTAAACACCTGACACCCCTGATCCTTAACCAGATCCGTAATCTCCATTAGTTCCATACCAAACCGTGTATCCGGTGCATCAGAGCCATATCTGGCCATAGCCTCATCAAAATCCATCCTCGGAAATGGGGTTTTAATCTCTATCCCCAAACCATCCTTAAAGATAGAAGATAGCAACCCTTCAATTAATCCACAGATATCATCTATGCTTACAAAGGATGCCTCAATATCAACCTGTGTAAATTCCGGCTGTCTATCTGCCCGCAAGTCTTCATCCCGGAAACATTTAACAATCTGAAAATACTTTTCAAACCCTGCCACCATCAATATCTGTTTGAAGAGCTGTGGGGATTGAGGGAGTGCATAAAACTCTCCAGGGCTAAGCCTGCTTGGTACAAGAAAATCCCTTGCCCCCTCTGGCGTACTCTTGATGAGCATGGGTGTTTCTACCTCGATATAGCCTTTTTCGTCAAGAAATCGTCTTACGGTCTGGCACACCCTGTGTCTTAAAAATAAATTTTTCTGCATCTGCGGTCTTCTCAGGTCAAGGTAGCGATAGCGAAGTCTGGCATCTTCCGAGACATTCAGCTCATCACTAATGGAAAACGGCGGTGTCTTTGATGGGTTGATAATGGTTAATTCATGCACCAATATCTCTATTTCTCCGGTGTTAATATCAGGATTGATTGTTCCGCAAGGTCTGTTGCAAACCTCACCCTTTATCTCAAGGACATACTCACTTCTGATCTCGTGTGCCTTCGCATGTGAAATATCATCTGCCTCCGGTGAGAATACCACCTGAGTAATACCCTCTCTATCCCTTAGATCAATAAAGATTAACTTTCCATGATCCCTCCGGCGATTGACCCAACCGGTTAAAATAACCTCTCCACCTACATCATTCAGTCCTAATTCTCCGCAACTATGTGTTCTTTTCATAATATCATCCTTTTTTGTAAATATTCCCATATAGGTTGTTTAGGCTGAAGGCTATTAGGTAGGAGGGAATTATGCGATAAGGGCA
>JACQYP010000008.1 GCA_016208205.1 Candidatus Desantisiibacteriota bacterium
ATGTCCCACTATTTATGAGTTCATATATTATTTTAGTCTTATCTGCATAACAATAATTCTCAAGTATTATTTTCTCAAATGTCTGAATTCCTATCGGTAGTTTTTTCATAATTATACCTCTTGTGTAAATTATTGATCTT
Source organism: Candidatus Desantisiibacteriota bacterium (assembly GCA_016208205.1). The sequence goes on from JACQYP010000008.1 coordinate 141, forward strand.
CCGTAACTACTCAGGTAGGCTTGTCCCTGTGAATACAGGGATAGACTGAAGGCGGAAGGCTGAAGGAAGGAATCATGTGTGATCATAGGAAGCTCATGGCATAGGTTTTGGGCGCCTTGATTTGGCCAATACATGAGAACTAACAGCCTTCAGCCTAAACACCTGAGTAGTTACAGGAAAAGATAAGAAGGGCAGGGGAGGGGAGGGTACTGTTTGTTTTGCAGGCAAGGTATTGGCAGGAGTCAGAATACAGAAGTTAGAAGTTACTTCCCCCTCCATTCATTGGAGGGGTTAGGGGAGGTCTGGTTCACAGTTCTCTGGTTTTCCAACCCTGAACCGTGAACATTGAACCTTGAACCAGACAAGCAGTTGGTGGCGGCACAGACCTAATGACTCCCTTTGTCCTGAAGCTTTGAACTTCAGAACTTCAAAGCTTCAAAGCTTAATGATAATTATGGAATGCGAAAGCTTACTTGCTTTCGCACAGACTAAAACGCACCTGAAGGTACTTGCTACATATAGCTAAAGCGGTAAACAAGTAAGCTATCGCTGCAAACAAAATATCCACAGATTTAACAGATTCTCACAGATTTAACAAATATTAGAGTAACTACTCATGTTGTCTCCCTTCACGGTTCAAGGTTTACGGTTGAGTGACTTGCGTTTCTCTGCCTTCGCAGGGAAAGGACAGTAGAAAGCATAGCTACTCCTTGTTCAAGGCCAACTTTTTATAAGTGGCTTAAAAAAGGAAAGTTTGAAGATTTAGTTAAGCTGGATGAGGGATCAGGCACTTATTATGTTCATCCTTCAGATGTTCACAAACTCACGGTAGTTGTAAAAGATAGATTCTAAATACTGCAAATTCAAAGGGATAGAAATGATTTTATTTAATCAGGTTTACATAAGGTATATTATCGGAAGTTAAAAAACTACTCAGGTTGTCTTCCTTTACGGTTCAGGGTTCTATGGATTCACGGTTGATGGTTTGCTCTCTTAACCCCTTGACCGGTTGCCAAGCCTCAATATCTTCACAAACCGTTCAATTCCCTGCATTCGCAGGGACAAGCCCCTGCATTCGCAGGGACAAGCTTCATCGCTCTCCAACCTTAAGCCGTGAACCTGATGCCTACAGCTGTGCCTTCCTTTGAGAACTTTGTGGTTAAATCTTAAATCCAAAAAAGGCATTTTTTTAGATAATTATGAATTTACTGAACATTTTTAGTTAAAAATACATTATTTTTCTTGCAAAAAATCATTAATCATGCTATACTACATTCAAACAAGATGACTTTTTTGACACAGATTTCACGGATAACACAGAAATTAGGCTTGTAGGCTGTAGACTGTAGGCTATTAGGCAAGGACACTAACCTCTCTTGCCTTTATTTCCTAACACTCGATGTTCAAGTTTTTTGTAAGCGTTCAGGCTATCACAAGAGACAAAGGCGAAGAATTGTAAAATGGCTACTGTAAAATGAGAAATGTAAAATGAAAGAACTCAAGAAGAATGCTAAACCCATGCAAAATAGACTAATTTTCCATTATCCATTTTATAGTTTACAGTTATTCATATATTCATAATGAAAAATTTGAGCATCAAGAAACAGTCTACAGTCTATATTCCTACAGTCTAAATTTGGATGTGTCTATGGATGTTTATAATCTCTTATATGCCCTACCCTCTTTTGTGGCAACTATAGCCAATCTTTTTCTGGCAATATTTGTCTATCAAAGAAATCCAAAGGCACGGATTAATCAGTCATTTGCTGTCTTGAGCCTTTGTCTGGCAAGTTGGAATGTTGGCGTTCTCAGCTGGTATCTTCCTTTGCCTGAACATGTTATCGAACTCTGGAGCAGAATTTTCAGGACAGGGCTTATCTTTGTACCACCAACATCCCTGCACTTTTGCCTTATTCTGATCAATAGCCTTGAGAAAAAAAGAAATCAGCAGGGGCTTTTAATAGCTTATATCCTTGCTGTTTGGTTTTCATTTTTTAATTGGACACCATACTTTGTTGCCGGATTCAAGCAGACCCTGTGGGGATATTCACCTGTAGCAGGTTGGGGATACTATCCCTTTATAGCTAATTTTTTATTCTTTATAGGCTGGGGCTTACTTGTACTCTATAAGACCACAATAACTACAACATCAATAATGATAATAAACCGAAACAAGTATCTTTTTGCAGGGGCACTTATAGCTGTGCTTCTCGGCTCTATTAATTTCTTAACAATATTGGGCATAAAAATTTACCCAATCGGAAACATGGCTAATGTCTTTTACACAGGCATAGTTGCTTATGCCATTTGCAAATATCATCTTTTAGATATAGAGGTGATTATTGAAAAAGGTATTGCTTATGCTACCCTTACCCTTTTTATCTCAGGCATTTATGGAATAATTGTCGGGCTTACCCAATGGTTATTTTCAACCACCTTTGCCTTTACCTCACTTCTGGGAAATGTCTTAGCTGCCATGATTATTGCCATAAGCTTTCATCCCTTAAGAACATTGGCAGATAAATTAACAGACAAGTTCTTTTTCAGGAAGGATTATGAACCGGCAAAGATACTTAAGGATTTTAGTATTGCCATGAATTCTACTATTGGATTGGATAACATCCTTAAAGTAACACTTGAGACTATTTTAGATAAGTTATCTATTGACAGTGGGTTGATAATGCTTCAAGACAAGGACGAAACATTCAGGGTCAGGATTTTGAGGGGAATGGAAAGAGAGGCTATGGACAAAATAATCCTTACCAAGGATGATTATTTGATAAAACAGTCATCTCTATCGACAGGTATATATCTTAAGGAAGAGGCAAATTCAGTGATTCGGAATGCACAGATAAATGGAGAAATGATTCGTATGAGCAACAAAAAACTGGAAGAATTAGGGGGCAGTATAGCTATTCCTCTTCTTTGTAAGGATGAACTCATAGGGATTATTATCCTGGGTAAAAAGCTTTCATGTGATATATTTACCTATCAGGATATAGAAACATTAGAGACTTTAGCTATTGAGGCAGATATTGCTATTGAGAATGCCAGGCTTTATGAAAAGATACTGGATATGCAGGACGATATCTATCAAGCAGATAAGTTAAGTACCATGGGAACCATGGCATCTGAATTGGTACATGAGATAAAGAATCCCTTGACCTCAATAAGCACCTTTGTTCAATTGCTCGCTTATGACTTTGAGAATAAGGAGGTTCAGGAAAAATTCTCTAAAATTGTGCCAAAGGAGATTGACCGATTAATCAATATCCTGCAAAGGTTTTCTGATTCGGCAAAGGTATCTGAACCTGTTTTTTCTGTAGTAGATATAGTTGAGATTATTGATGATGTTCTTTTGTTGAAGGGTGGAGATTTCTCCAGAATTGGAGTTAATATAGATAGGGAATATAATTGCAATATTCCCAGCATCAATGGTGATGAAGGGCAATTAAAACAGATCATTATGAACCTTGTCATTAATGCCCTTGAATCCATGCCCCATGGCGGCAACTTAAGTGTGTCCATTCAGGTTGACGACAAATGGCTGATGGTATCGTTTAAGGATACTGGATGCGGTATCCCTGAGGAAAAAATACAGAATATCTTTAAGCCGTTTTTTACCACAAAAGCGAGTGGAACAGGCCTGGGATTGGCAATTAGTGCCAGGATTATGAAGTCACACTATGGGGAGATAAAGGTTGAAAGTGTAGAGGCACAAAGGCACACAAATGAGGGACAGGGAACAACCTTTACTATTAAATTCCCGTTAAAAAAGTGAAAAGTGAAGGAGGAAATAAAGATGCAAAACAAAACAAACATTCTGATTATTGATGATGAAAAGAGTATTATTGAGGGGATTCGTCTATTTTTGGCTAAAGACTATGATGTCTTAGTAGCTACAAATGGTGAGGATGGTCTTAAGCAGGTTAATGAAAAAAGACCGAGTGTGGTTCTTCTTGATGTAATGTTGCCGGATATCAATGGGATAGAGGTTTTACACAGGATAAAGAATATAGATGAGAGCATAGAGGTTATCATGTTTACCGGAGTAAATGATATGCGGACAACAGTAGATGCCCTTCAACTCGGAGCATTTGACTATTGTCTTAAGCCTTTTGATATAAATGAGTTATCTATTGTAGTTAAAAAAGCTCTTGAAAATCAGGGTATGAAAAAAGAAATCAAGTATCGTAGATTGCTTGAAACTCAGCAGTCTGCTGCTTTCGATAATATTATCGGCGAATCTATACAGATGCGACAAGTTTATGAGGTTATGAATGTTATGTCAAGGAGTGACACAACTATCCTGATTACTGGAGAAAGCGGTACCGGTAAAGGGATCATCGCTCGAGCCATTCATTTTAAGGGCACAAGATCTAATATGCCGTTTATTGCGGTTAATTGCAGCTCTATTCCTGGGTCAATGATAGAAAACGAGTTGTTTGGATATGAAAAGGGTGCCTTTGCCGGAGCTGCTGAACAAAAGATAGGCAAGCTTGAATTGGCTCATCAGGGAACCATCTTTTTAGATGAAATAGGCAGCCTGAAGCCAAATATACAGGCAAAGATATTAAAGGTGCTTCAAGAAAAGGAGATACAAAGGATAGGCGGAACACACTCTGTTAAGATTGATGTCAGGGTCATTGCTGCAACCAGTTCTGATCTTCAGGAAGCAGTAAAAAAAGGGCTTTTCAGGGAAGAGCTTTATTATCGGCTTAATATTGTACCCATTCATATGCCCCCACTAAGGGAAAGAAAAGAGGATATCCCTGCCTTAGTTAATTATTTTCTTAATCTTTATAAACAGAAGTTCAATAAGGAGATTAAGGGTATATCTGTTCATGCTATGACGATACTGGAAGAATATTACTGGCCCGGCAATGTTCAGGAGTTAAAAAATATCATCGAAAGGGTAGTCTCATTGACTAAAGAAGGGGAAATGATTACCCATCAAAACCTGCCCATTGACCTTCTAATCACTAAAGGCAAGATTGAAACAGAGGGGATAACCTTGAAAGAAGCAAGGAATCAGTTTGAAAAGCAGTTTATTACCCATGTGTTAGAAAGGGTTAAGTGGAATCAGATAAAGGCATCGACGCTGCTGGATATTCACCGTAATACCTTGCTCTTAAAGATTCAACAGCTCGGGATTAAACTCAAACAGCCAGTTGAGGAACAAACAGAGGGAAATGCAGAGGTATGAATGTAGACGAAGCGTCTCGCTTCGTATTTTCAAACGAGTCAAAACGACTCAACTACTGTAGACAAATCGTCTCGGCGGAATAATGAACGGTTGTCGTTGTAGGGACAGGAGGTAGTACCTTTGGCAGGTGCCAGGGGATCTGTCCGAACTGTCCGAGGCAGAGAACAGGTTCCCCTACTGTCGTGTCAACCTTATGATGTCGCATTACCGATTGCGGAAAATTATTATTGACATATTGCTAAATAGATGATAGAATATAGCTACTCAGGTAGATAGGCTGAAGGTAGAAGGCTTTTACTCGATGTTCAAGTTTTTTGTAAGCGTTCAGGCTGTCACATGGGACAAAGGCGGAGAACTGTAAAATGGCTACTGTAAAATGAGAAATGAAAATGAAAGAACTCAAGAAAAATGCTAAAACCATGCAAAATACACCAATTTTCAATTTTTCATTATCCATTTTACAGTTTACAGTTATTCATAATGGAAAACTTGAACATCGAGTTTTAGGAATAACCTTCAGCCTATTTACCTGAGCTGACAGCTGAATGCTTACCCATGCTGATCGCTTTTGCATTCTTCGAACCGTGAATCGTGAACCGTGGAAGGGAGGGATATTAAAAATTTGCTTGAAAACATCAGAAACTTTTCTATTGTAGCACATATAGATCATGGAAAATCAACCTTAGCTGACAGGTTATTAGAGATTACACATACACTTGAAAAAAGTCAAATGAGGGCTCAGGTTCTGGATGATATGGACCTGGAGCGGGAAAGAGGTATCACCATCAAGGCACACCCAATACGTATGAAATACATTGCCAGGGATGGGAAAAGTTATATCTTAAATCTTATTGATACCCCTGGACATGTAGATTTTATGTATGAGGTTTCAAGAAGTCTGGCTGCAACCGAGGGGATTATTCTTCTTGTTGACGCATCTCAAGGTGTTGAGGCTCAAACCGTTGCCCATGCTTATGTGGCTGTGAATATGGGCAAGACAATTATCCCTGTGATTAATAAGATTGATTTAGCCAGCATTGACCTTGAAATGACCAAAGAGTTGGACGATGTTATCCTGGCAAGCGGCAAAGAGGGTATCGGGGTTGAAGATATCCTTGAAGCAATTGTCAGGAAGATTCCGCCGCCCACAGGCGACTATGATAAGCCACTCAGGGCATTGATATTTGATTCATGGTTTGATTCTTATCGAGGGGTTGTTGTTTATATCCGGGTGGTTGATGGACAGATAAAACCAGGGATGGAAATAAGGTTGATGTCCAACAACAAGGTCTATCAGGTAAAAGAGGTTGGCACCCTTTGCCTTGGATTGCAACCCAAGGATTGCCTCCTGACCGGTGAGGTCGGATACCTGACAGCCAGTATCAAGGAATTGGCAGATACCAAGATAGGTGATACCATCACTACGGCTGATTATTCGGCAAAAACATCCCTGCCAGGTTATAAAGAGCCGCAGCCAATGGTCTTTTGCGGCTTGTATCCAGGGATGAATTCTTCCTACTCTGAATTGGGGGTAGCTGTTCAAAAGTTATCGCTGAATGATGCTTCCTTTGTCTATGAGACAGAGACATCTTCAGCATTAGGGTTTGGGTACAGGTGTGGGTTCCTGGGCTTGCTTCATCTGGATATTATCCAGGAGAGGTTGAAAAGAGAATATGGATTGGATTTAATCTCTACGGCGCCGAGCGTTCCGTATCTTATTACCAAGAAGAATGGTGAGGTGCTTCAGGTAGATAATCCCATCCATTATCCTGATCCAGGTGAGATAGCTGGTGCAGAAGAGCCATATATTAAGGCAATGATTTATGTACCCTCTGATTATGTCGGCGGGGTAATGGCTCTGGTACAGAGTCGAAGGGCTATCCAGAAGGATGCTCATTATCTTGAGGGAAACAGGGTAATGCTTACCTATGAGATCCCTTTATCAGAGGTGTTGACTGATTTTTATGACAAGCTTAAGTCTGTTAGTCGGGGGTATGCATCCTTTGATTATGAGCACATGGGATATAAGCCGACAAAGATAACCAAGGTAGATATCTTAGTTGCCTCAGATGTGGTTGATGCCCTTTCATTTCTCACATATTATGAACGGGCTTATTCCAGAGGAAGAGAGCTTACTGCTAAACTAAAAGAGGTTATTCCGAAGCAGCAGTTTGCAATAGCCATTCAGGCAGCTATCGGTGGAAAGATAATTGCTCGGGAAACAATCGCTGCCTTTAAGAAGGATGTTACAGCTAAGTGCTATGGCGGAGACATTACCAGAAAAAGAAAATTATGGGAGAAGCAAAGATTAGGTAAAAAAAAGATGAAGCAAATGGGAAGCGTTGAAATTCCCAATGAGGCGTTTAAGGCTATTCTTTCGGTGGAATAATTGAAGAATTGTGAATTGCGAATCGTGAATTGCGAATTGAAGAACCACAGATTTGAGATTCGCAATTCGAGATTCGAGATTTAAAAAAAGAGGAGGAGAAAAAATGTCGTTTATGAAAAAATTGTCTCAAAAGAATCATGGGTGGACACTGGTAGAGTTGTTGGTAGTTGTGGTTATTGTAGGCATTTTGGCTCTGGTGATTATGGCAAAAATGTCAATGTGGACTGATAAAGCAAAGGAATCAAAGACAAAGGATGCCTTGAGGGACCTTAGGGTGCAGATAAAAAGGTATTATGCGGAGAATGGTGGGTTCTATCCTGAAGGATTAGATGATGTGCAAAGAAAATCTCCATCTGATACAAATGTTGCTATGCCTGCCTTTATCCCTCATTTTATGAATAAAATACCAAAAGTATGTTTAGGAGGTAATGTGAACCATAAAGATACAGCATTCGTATATATGTTAAGTACTACTGATGCTGATAGATTGATGGATACAGGGGATATAAATGATCAGAGCGGTTGGGTATATTCATCAACAACAGGTGAGATAAGAATAAATTGTACTCATGAGGACAGGGATAAAAGGACACGATATTCTAACTATGGATATGAAGCAATGGAATAGTGTAAGAGCAAGAAAGATGGAGATAGTCAAGTCAGGTTGTTTAGGCTGAAGGCTGTTAGACTGTTAAGGAAAACAAAGGCAACAGTGTTTTCAGACCTTCAAACCTTTCTCCCTCTCCTCAAGGGAGAGGGACGGGGTGAGGGTTCAACCCTCCTGACAACCCACACAGCCTTCAGCCTATCTACGAGTAGTTAGGTAGTCTTTGCAATAATACTCGTAGCCTCTTCAGAGGAGAAATAAGGAGGAAGAAGATGGAGAGCATAATAATAGGAATAGGAATGTTAGCTCTTTTTGGTGCTGTAATGGTAGGGATAGCTTTTTATTCTGATCACAAAGAGAAGGCACAAAAACAATACTAACTGGCTTATAGTTGAACCCTTACTACCCTGTCTCTCTCATGAGGAGAGGGAGAATAGCAAAGGAAAGGAGATATTTTAATGGCAAAAAAAGTATTAATTGTAGATGATGAGGTTCATATCAGGCGGATTATTTTTGAAAAGATTAGTAAGGCAGGATATATAGTATTTACAGCTGAAAATGGACAGGAAGCAGTGAATATGGCTAAAAAAGAAAAGCCTGATCTAATTATTATGGATATTATGATGCCGGAGATGGATGGAAAAGAAGCTACCAGAATCTTGAAACAGGATCCAGATATGGCAAATATCCCTATACTTGTTCTGTCTGCAATGGAATTTGGAGAAGATAGAGAAAAGATGGCAGATATTGTCGGAGCAGATAATATTATATCTAAGCCATTCTCACCAAAAGAATTGCTTGATGTAGTAAATGCAAGGATTGGCTAAGCAGATTAGGCTGTTAGACTATAGGTTTGAAAACCTAACCTCTGCCTTTATTTCCTAATGGCTTACAGTCTAAATGCCTACAGCCTATCTACCTAACAAGGATGGTGTCTCAAGATGGATGAAATAAGCAAACTAAATCAGGAACTCGAAAGCATGACTAAGGAGATTTCTCATGCCTATGAAGAGTTATCCTTAATCTATGATGTATCAACCTGTATGGGATCTGTGCTTGATGTAGACAGACTGCCGATAGAGGTCATTAATAAGGCAATAAACATCCTTGATGTTAGATGTGGTTTCTTGCTCCTTTTTGACGAACAACAGTCAAGGATGACTATCAAGGCTGCCAGGGGATTTTCCTTAGAAATATTAGATAAGTTTAAGGGTGAGTATTTACCGAATAATGGACTATCCGGCGAATGTGTAAGAAAAAAACAGCCTATTGTTTGCCAACTTAAAGAAGAGGATAAGGATATATCAGAAACAATGCTTGAGATAAAAAATATCATGTGTGTCCCTATGATCTATAAGGATGAACCCATTGGTGTTATTGTCTTAGGGGATAAGGTCTCAGGAGAGCCATTTTATACACCTGATACTAAATTAGTCTTTGCCCTTGCCACAATGACATCAACTATGGTTCAAAATGCAAGGCTTTATTCTCAATTGCAAAACATGTTTCTATCAGCCATAAGCTCACTTTCCTCAGCTATTGACGAAAAGGATAACTATACACTTGGTCATTCCAACAGGGTTACAAGCTATGCAGTAGAGATTGGAAAGAGGATGAATTTAAGCGAAGAAAGATTGGGTATCATTCAATTGGCTGCTATCTTGCATGATGTGGGTAAGATTGGGGTACCTGAAGAGATATTAAAAAAGACCGGTAAGCTGACAAGTGAGGAGTGGGGAAGCATAAAACAGCATCCGGACAAAGGGGTGCATATTGTTGAACCCATGGTCGCAACAGGAGACGCAACTGCAACATTTGGTAACCATCTTATTAATCCAAAGGAACATATTGGTGAGATAATTGCCGGCATAAAGTATCATCATGAGCGATTTGATGGTCACGGTTATCCTGCCGGGATTAGTGGTACGGATATCCCCCTGATCTCTCGGATAATTGCTGTCGCAGATGCCTATGATGCCATGACCTCAAAGAGATCGTATCGTGATGCCCTGCCGGAAGAGATTGCTATTGAAGAATTAAGAAGGAATGCCGGAGAACAACATGACCCGGAGATAGTTGAGTTATTTATTAAGATGCGGCAGGAACAGGTTTCTTGCCACGAATGAACACGAATTTTATTTCCCACGAAACACACGAAAAAACACAAAAAAATATAGTAACCGTTCACCGCGTCAATGAGTGAAAAGCGTTAAAAATCAACAGGATAGGTCTTTTGTCGCTAAATTGGACATTCAAGAAACTAAAGCTTGTCCCTGCGAATGCAGGGGCTTGTCCCTGCGAATGCAGGGATTGGTAATGGGTCAGCAGCGATACATAACACCTCAGCGTCATTGCGAGGAGCTACTGCGACGAAGCAATCTCGCTGCGATGAGATTGCTTCGTCGTAGTAGCTCCTCGCAATGACGGGTTGGTAGTTTTCCTTATTGCTTGCTAACCCATTTTCGTGTATTTTCGTGTGTTTCGTGGGTATAATTATTATATGAACCATAACAGATTCTTTGTCTCTCCATCTCAAATCAGCCAAACCCACATTAAAATTACTGATACTGATAATCTTCATCATATCAAGGTAATTCGGCTAAGAATAAATGATGAGATTATCGTTCTGGATGGCAAGGGTAATGAGTATCGTGCCAAAATAAGTAATATATCCAGAGATCAGATAACTGCCAAGATTGTCGATAAAAAAGTACACCCCTCCCCTACCCTGCAAATGACTATTGTTCAATCCATACCAAAATTAGATAAGGTTAATCTTATTGTTGAAAAATGTACTGAGCTGGGTGTTTCAAGGATAGTGTTGGTTGAAACTAATAGATCTGTCAAAAAGCAGATAAACCTGTCTCGTCTGGAAAGGATAGCCATATCAGCCAGCAGCCAGTCAGGAAGGATATTTTTGCCAATGATTGAGGAGGCACGGTTTTGTGATGCCTTGGAGAATGCGGAATGCGGAATGCGGAATGCGGAAAAAGAAGTGCGTTCGGGGAACGCACCCTACTGCAATGTTCTCGGGCTCATGCTCTGGGAAAATGCTGAAAAAGGGATAGGTGAGATTTTACGCCTGTCAAAGGGGCTCACTTTGCCAGAGGAGCATCCTTTGACAGATGGGATTCATCTGCCAGAGTGGCTCCCTTCTGCAATTTCCGCATTCCCTGCAAGGGTAGTGCTATTTGTTGGACCAGAGGGTGGATTCAGCCAGGAAGAAGCAGACGAGGCAGTAAAAAAAGGCATTATCCCTGTTTCGTTGGGCAATCAAATCCTTCGCACAGAAACAGCTGGTCTTGTAGGGTTGACCATTATTGCCTATGAAATGGGATTAATGAACTAATCTCCAATTGAAAGGGATTTTTTATAGTATTGTGCTTTCAAATCGTCTGTTTCTACGAATTATTCCTTGCCAACAAACACATACGAGACCCAACCCATTGTTCCATCCTCAAGCTGAACATGGTAATACCACATCTTTGAGTCATCTATTACTCGCAGCCTTGTGCCCTTGTTGAGGGTGGTAACAGCTTGGTAGGTAACCCCTGGTCCTGACCAGAGGGTTACATTATCGCTCAACACTATGGCTATGTATTTAGACTCCAGAAGCTTTTTGATTTCTTTAGATTCTTTGGGTTCTTTTGGTGCAATTGGTTCAGGCTTTTTAACCACTTCTTCTTTTGCTACAGGTTTTACCGGCTCAGGTTTTTTAACTATTTTCTCTTCCTTCTCTGCCGGTATTTCCTCAACCTTTTCAACTGCAGGCTGGATCTCTTCCTTAACACCCTCTTCATGGACAGGCTTTGGTATAAACCTCATTCGGAGGGAGACTATATGAGTAAAACCAAAATCGCCTTGAGGCACAAGGGCATAATCTACCTGGTAGCCTGGCGATGGAGATAATCCAAATCCATAGGAAAACCCTTTTAAGATGCTTTTTTTGTGCAGGTACAGATTATCATCCATATCCTTTTCAGCACGATACCCAAGCCTGACAGCAAGCCATTCATTCAAATAAGACTCAATCCCAAGTGAGACAAGGTTTGACTCCTTTAACCATGTAGCTGTTTCTATTGTTCCTATGGATTTTTTACCCTTAATTGTTCCCTTAACTGAGGCACCAAATCTATAACCAATTGGCAGTTTTGCCCTTTCTTCTACAAATTTCAAGCCTGTTCCAAGGTTTTGAACTGCCATACCTAATCTCAAGAAGCCCATCTGATATAAAATTCCAGAATCTATTGCCATTGAAAATGATTTTTTATTTGCGATTTCCTCATTGATAAACTTTAGATTGCTGCCCAGGGATATCCCTTTGGATAGTAATGTTGCATAGGATGCAATCAGCATTGTATCCCGTGCACCAAACGAATTGCCTGTTGCTTCATACGCACCATTGGCATTAATCTTAGTCTCCGGCATCTTATCCACATCCATTCGATTTACAGAACAGGCATAAGATGTTTTTTCTTCAGGTGAATGGACATAGCTTATAAACCCTGAACCTATCCCGGGCAGCCAATTATTTTGCATCATGGATAGCTCATACCCGTTTATCTGGATAAGCCCGGCCGGGTTAAAATAAACAGCAGCCGCATCATCTGCAAGGCTTGAGTATGCCCCACCCAATGCCAGTGCCCTCGGGCTAATACCTATCTTTAGAAAATTAGCACCGGTAACACCTCGATTAACCGCAGCATTATTATCCGTTCCTTGAGCATCTACGGTTAAGGATGGGAATATTATACTTGTTAAAATTATCAGAATCCAGTATCGCATAATTCACCTTTAATTCAGGCTATTAGACTGAAGGCTGTAGGTTTGGAAGAAGACTAAGCCTGCTTGCTTTTATTTTCCTAACAGCCTACAGCCTAAATACCTACAGCCTACTTTATCACCGCAAACCGTCCAATCCTTTTTTCCCCATTACATGTGGTAATACACAGATAGATACCTGAGTTTACCTCAAGTCCACTCTCGCCAGGGGTAGTACCTTGGTTTTTCATGTCCCATTTTACAAATCCATCAGTCTCTGGCGGGACATTCTCCATAATCCTTATCAAATTGCCTGAAATATCGTATATCCTCAGGGTTACATTGCCATTAAAACTGCCAAACTTTACCCATGGACCAGCAGGATATTTGTACTTGTCCCATTCTTGAACCCTTATGGGATTGGGATAGATGAGCAGCTCCTTAGAATCAAAGGTGCTCCTTGTCTGGACAGTAATGGTGAAGGTAGCCGTTTGTCCATTAATTGCAGCCGTAATCATATAATTACCTGTCATTGTTCCAGCGATAAATGTAATTGTCGCTGAGCCTGTCTGTGAGCCAACAGGGGTAGATGTAGCAGAAAGTGATGCTGTCCCAGGTAATGGCTCAATCAGATTCCATGTTACTGTACCGGGACATGGATTACCAAATCCATCTCTGAAGAATACCTCCAAGGTAATATTTTCACTTGGCAAACAGTATCTTGTGGTAAGGGTTGAGGAAAGTGTCGGACTGCCGGGATTTACACGGATGCTGAACTGCTTGAGCAAGATAGCCCCAAATCTAACACTTATTGTATATGTTCCAATAAGCCGATTCACCCTGTAGAGATATTCAGTTTTACCATTTGAGATAGTAGTTGTAGCTGTTGCTGTGGTTATAGTTCCACGGGTTACAATCCAGTTAATATTTCCGCTTGAGATAATATTGCCATATTTATCATAAAGACTGACTGTAAATGTCATTGTCCCATCCACTGTGGCTGTGCCGGTAAATGTGCCATAGCTTGTATTTGTAGCCGGATTGTCTGATTTGACGTTAATGGTAAATGTAGCTGTATAGTCATCAACCTGTGCCCTTACCTGATAATCTCCGGTCTTTGTTCCGAGGCTTAAGGTAACACTTGATGAGCCTGTCTGTGAACCAATAAGGGTAGATGTGGCAGAAAGCGACGCTGTGGCCGGCATCTGCACCAGTGTCCATGTAGCTGTGCCAAAAGCCACATTGCCAAACTCATCCCGTAAGGCTATTTCCAGATTTACAGTACCACCCACAGTTCCAGAGCAATTGATGAGGTTCTGGGATATGGTTGGTGTGCCGGGCGAGGCTGTAATGGTAAAGGTTGCATTCCTTCCCGCATACGAGGCATTTATCGTGTATATACCGGTACGAGTTCCAAGGGTAAACAGGAGGGTTGCAGTACCGTTTATGGTTTGTGTGCTGGTAGCTGGAAGACCAGCTGCATTCCAATCAACGGTTGTTGGGAATACAGGATTACCATACAAATCATATAATCCAATTGTCAGGGGCAGCGTAGTATTCACCCGGGCAGTTGCAGGTACATATCCTGTAGCCATTGTTCCTGCTTGCCCCGGCTCAGCCGTAATCATAAAGGTTGCTGTATAGTTATTAACCCGTGTCATTACTCGATAATCCCCTGTTTTTGTTCCGAGGTGCAGGGTAACGCTTGATGAGCCTGTCTGAGGGTCAATTGGGGTAGATGTGCCGGAAAGCGATGCTGTGGCAGGCAATGGCTCAAGTAGACTCCATAACGCCGTGCCTGAGCCCGGATTACCAAACATATCCCTGAGGGATACCTCAAGCAATACTGTCCCATCCACGGTTCGCCAGTCAATCGTAAAATTTTGTGATAGCGTCATTGTGCCGGCTATGGCTGTAATGGTAAATGTAGCGGTCAATGTTCCAGCCGTTGCTGTGATAATGGACACACCGGTCTTTGTCCCAAGGGTAAACACAAGGGTTGCAGTACCGTTTATGGTTTGTGTGCTGGTACCTGCCAATCCCTGCGACTGCCAGTTAACGGTTGTTGTGGCTGCAGGATTACCCCATTTGTCAGATAATTTTATACTTAACCCTACAGAGCTGTTAACCACAGCCACTGCTTGCGGGGTAATGAATGTACTTATTGTGGCCGGCTCATCCGGCAATGCCGTGATAGTAATCGTAGCGGTTACTGTTCCAGCTGTTGCCGTAACAATGGACACACCGGTCTTTGTCCCAAGTGTAAACACAAGGGATGTGGTACCGTTTATGGTTTGTGTGCTGGTAGCCGGAAGCCCTTGCATTTGCCAGTTAACGGTTGTTGTCCCTACAGGATTACCCCATTTGTCGGATAATTTTATACTCAACCCCACAGAGCTATTAACCGTAGCCATTGTTTGCGGGGTAATGGATGTACTTATTGCAGCCGGCTCATCCGGCAATGCCGTAATGGTAAATGTTGCTGTCAATGCTCCATTTTTTGCCGTAACAACGGACACACCGGTCTTTGTCCCAAGGGTAAGGCTTGTTGTGGCTATGCCCTGATTATCGGTAGTGCTTGTTAATGGGCTAAGGGTTGCTCCTGATAGTATCTGCCACTGAATCACCCTGCCTTGAAATGGGTTGCCTGAAGTATCCCGGGATATTACCTCAAGGGTTATCTTATTGGTAACGGTTGCAATGGAAGGATAGCTGCCAGGGACAAGGGTAGGAGAGCCAACACCGGCTGTTGCTATAAATGTTGCTGAAATAGCAGGAAACCCCTCAGGATATGCCTTGACGCTGTATGTACCTGTTTTGGTGCCAAGGGTAAAAATAACACTTGTTTCACCTGCCTGATTGGTTGTTGAAACAGTAGCCGAAAGCGTGGCATTGGATGGACTGGAGATAATTTCCCAATTTATGTTCTTGTTTCCAATTAGATTTCCATACACATCTTTCAACCTGACACCAATTGTCCATGCCTCTCCACACGAACCATTGTAGGTTGTTGCACCTGTAGCCTGCAAGCTATGTGGCTCTGCCGGCAAAACAGCAAATGTTGTTGTCCCTGTCTTGCCGTTTTGGGCAGTGATATTCAATATCGCCGGCGTTTGTGCCTTAGTAAATGAGATTGTACCTGTCCATGTCCCGCTATCCTGCCATGAAAATCCATTGACTATTCCACCGGTAATTATACACTTGGTTGATGTTATCGTGCCCAGAGAACCGCTGAAGGTAAGTGTACCTGTGGCTATATTATTATAGTTATCCCTTGCCACAACACTTATTGTGGCAGGTATGCCTGCTGTAACTGTAGAGGGTATAACAACATTTATCATAGATAGAGCAGCAGGGATAGTGAGTATGACTGCTCCACTTGTGCCGCTTACCCTATTATCTGATGTCAAGGATACGCCAACAAGCATTGCCTTGCTACCGGAGGAAAAATTTGGCTGGTAAATGCCTGCTATCAAGCCGGTGGCACCTGTTTGAACGGTGATTGTGCCGGGGGAGGTGCTGTTTATGGCATCAGCCGTGAATGTCCCAGAGCTGTCGGATTGAAATATCACGCAGGCAGATGTCCCCAAAGCCGCTGAGTTATCGTACATGTCCTGCAATTGAGCAGTAATTGCTGTAGTGCTGCCTGCATAGACAGCGGTATTGGTTGCAGGTGAGATGATCTTGAAGTGGTGCGGAGAGCCGGAGACAACCTGAAATGAGCTGCTTGTGCCTTTATTTTCCAAGGCATAGATAGTACCGGTTCCAAGCTTATTTCTAAGCCCGGCCGGCCAGGGGAATTCTACAGGTGTATTAACGGCACATGTTCCCAGATTTACGGTAACAGTAGCAATTATTATCTTCAGTGCCGGTGGAGACACCTCATGGATAGTAAAGGTATTGCCACCTGTATCCTTTGGTAACAGGGTAATGGTCATGCTACCATCAACATGAATGGGTGTTGGTATGACAGAGATATCAAAGTGATGGAATTCGCCGGCAATAACCGTAATGTTTGCTGTTGCAGTCAGTGTCCCAGTGCTGACTACCACTGTACCGGTACCAACAACAGCTTCTGCGGTAAATGTAGCCGCGCTGCCGGTCGTGGTGTTTAATGTCCCGATTGCCCCATCAACACGCCAGATACAATCTACAACCGGAGTAACATTCCCATATCCATCCCTCCCTGAAACAGCAAAGCCTGTCAAGCTTTTGACAGGCAATTCAACCGTGATAGTATTTGTCTCTGTTCCTGAAAAAAAAAGTGCTTGAGGCTTGCCGGGTTTGATAATGATGGTTTTTGTGTTTATAACATCATCGCCCTGCAGGGTAGTTGTGCCTGCCGGGAAGGCTGTAATCTTTAATATTATTGTCCCTGTGTTTGTTCCTGCTGTAAGAGTAACTGTCTTGCTGCCACTATTAGTAAGTGAACCTGTCCCTTCAATAATCTCCCAGAGATAGCCAACATCGTCACCTTCAATCTCCATGTTAAGCTCATTGACGGCATGAGCGGTAAAGGTTGCTGTTCCCTCTATCCCAACGGTATCTGTACCAGTGATATTGACTGAGGTAAGGGTACCAATGGATACGAGAAAGGTGGCAAGTTGTGGAAATATACCAGTATCAATGTCATTACCAACTACCATTTTATTCCCACCAGCGGGAGCACCAGCTACTGTTACACTTCCACCAACGATAACAGGGATACTATCCGAAGCAGAAAACCAATAGCTATGTTCACCAAGGCTGAATGTTCCCGTACATTCATATATCCCACTACCAACTGAGTTCATAGCTATATTTACAGGTTGCAATGATATCCCTTGTGGAGTGCCTCCTTCAGGGTCTGTATATCTTATGCGAAATGTAAATACAGTGCCGGCAGTCCCAATATTTGGCTGGACACCATCATTTGTATAACCCGTCTCTGTCCCACCTATCCATGTTAAGATTGGAGGGATATTTGCTGTCCAGAAGTTAATATCTTTTGTATAAATATTCGTGCTGGTTGTTACTACTATCGTACCGGTAACAGTTCCGTCTTCTGGTAATGGATAATTCCCTTTATATTGATAAACAATCCCGGTTGCAGATGTGCCGGATACCAACTCCATCTGATAGTCACCCGGCACACTTCCTATTGATATCTTTGGATATTCTGCATCCGGCGATTTTCCCTCCACGAAGAAAAGGTGTGTGTAGCAGAATACACCTTGCCATTAAGTGTCGTACCACCTTCAAACTTCATGGTATGGGTAGTTTCACCAGTGGAACCCATAATGGACAGTATCGGATATCCTGAGGATAGTGTGCCAAAACATTTTACCTTATAGGTAAACACAGTATTTGTCCCACCATTCTCCGTGTTAACTCCATCGTTCTCATAATTTCCGTTTCCAAGCCAGCCAAGTATCTGATTAGGTGCTACAATTGGTCCTTGTTTAGCAGCTTTTGGGGACAAATTACCTGTTTCCTGCAGGTTAATAGTAGCTCCATTTGGACTAGAGAGTTCTGCAGTATTAATAGTCAGAGAGTATTCACCCTCTGTATCCGGCAGTGTACTATTTGTTATCTTAAAATAATAAGAATAGCTGTCAAATGGGAGGGTTGATGTAGCATAATATATTACCCCTTTTCGATAATTCTTATCATTTGGATTTTCAGGTTTCATGTCCAATTCCAGAGGTCCTGTAAGCTGTACCCTGATATTCCCTTGCGGTGCTTCATCATCATAATCAATATATTTCACCCGAAAGGTAAATGTAGTTCCTTCAACCCCAACCTCCGGGTCAAGCCCATCAGACTTATAGGTACCGGTACCAGGCCAGGTAAGGATAGGAAGATAGTTCCCGGCATAAGACGAGGCTGTAATGATAATTATCAGGCAGGATAAAAAGAATCTCAAGACGAGGTTTTTCATTGGCAAGACTTCCCCCCATTTTTCTATATAAATAATTAGATATTGTATACCAAACAACAATATTTGTCAACAAATATTTTTGACCTGTGCTAACCAGAGATTTAATCCACAGATTGCACAGATTTTCACAGAATTAATTATATGGATTTCAGAAAGTATCCTTGAATGCTGACAACTTAGGGCTCGTTTGGGAAACGAGCCCTACAGGAAAACGAGCCCTACATATAGGAATCCGAAATGTAGGGTGCGTTTCCCAAACGCACCTTTGCCGGATACCAAATCAACGGTTATTTTTTGAAATCCACACTTAGTGGCATGGCTTGGAACCGTTTGACAGGAATAAGTATATCATTAATGGTTAAGGATGTCAATGAAAAAGTTGGACAGGCAGATAATGGGTTAGGTAGCCGCTTGCGGCAAGAAATTAGAAATTGGAAATCAGGTGAAAAAGTAGGGGCAGATCTATGCGTCTGCCCTCCAGATTGTCCATTGTTTTGTTCTGCTTCAGACGGAAACATAATTTTCTTCAATTAAAATAAGCTATAGGGTACCTCTAAAAACTCAACGAAAGCAAATAAAAAACAAGTAGACATTGTTTACAATTTATAGTATACTGAATGTAATAAAATTGAGATGGTGTGCTGGTTCACCGTGAATC
>JACQYP010000020.1 GCA_016208205.1 Candidatus Desantisiibacteriota bacterium
CCTTCTCTTATTGCCCTCAAAAATAGGGCATCCCTATCATCATGGAATAAACATGGATGCTCTCTTGCCCTTTCTATGCCCTCTTAGAGGCAGATTTATGGGGTAGTGTGAATTCAGGATTCGCTTTATCGAATATTCAGGACGACAGCGTCAGCAATTTTCATTATGGCTAAAAGAAAATTCTTGTGTGATATTAGAAAGTATGGTATAATAATTTGTGAGTGCGGAGGAAAATAGATGGCAAGGCTTTATGATGTTGATGCTCATTTTAAGTTAGAAACAGATGGTCATAACCTGTACCTGACTGTCCATCCACCTGCTGGAGAAGGCAAATGGGTGGGATTAGATGATGTTCTGGAAGAGCTCAGGGACATACCAAATATCTCCATTGACCTTAACTTAGTAAGTCAGATAGTAAATGATTCTACAGGGATTCCGATTAAAATCGGCAAGATGCATCAGGGGTCTGAAGAGGGGAAGGTGCTGGTTGAGGTTACCTATGATGAGCTGCGGGCATATCTTACCCTGCCGGGAAATGTTCCCTTAGATATAATTGAACACACCCTCAGGGAAAGGGGTGTTGTGGTAAATATTAATGAACATGCCATCATTGATGCCCTTCAGCAGCAGATATATAATACTCCAATCCTCATCGCTCAAGCAACCATGCCTGCTCCAGGGGAGGATAGTGTTGTAGAGTTCAATTTCGAGAAAACCAAAAAGATTCATCTTAAAGAAAAAGAAGATGGTCGGGTTGATTTCAAGGAGCTTGGGATTATTGATGTTGTTCATACAGGCGATGTCCTGGCAGTAAAGTCCCGTCCAAGCAGTGGTGTTACAGGGGTAACAGTAACAGGTAAAGAGATCCCTGCCCGGGATGGGGTAGATAAAAATCTGCCGTCTGGAAGGAATACAGAGCTGAGTAATGATGGATTGACGCTTAAAGCTTCAATCGATGGGCAGGTGGTCTGGAAAAATAATCGTATCCATGTTGAGCCTGTTCTTGAGGTAAAAGGGGATGTAGATTATTCTGTAGGAAATATTGATTTCCCTGGATCAATTATTATTCGGGGAAATGTGATGGATGGATTTATGGTAAAATCCACCGGAAATATTGAGGTTCATGGCTGTATTGAAAAGGCTTATGTTTCGGCTGATGGAAATATTCTTGTAGATGGCGGGATTATCGGCAAGGGGGATGGAAATGTCCGGGCAAAGGGAACTATCTGGGCAAACTTTATTGAGCATGGCATTGTTGATGCCGGTGAGGATGTTATTATTAATGAATCTATCAGATATAGTCAGGTTGATGCAAAAAAAAGGGTTATTGTCCAGGGGAAAATAGGGGCAATACTTGGCGGAAGGATTAGAGCAGGGGAAGAGGTTAATGCCAAGATAATTGGAACCCTGACCGAGGCAAAGACAGAGATTGAGGTAGGAGCCTTACCTCTGATCCGTGAGGAGATATATCGGCTTAAACAAGAATTAGTTGATGATGAGGAAAGATTTCATGGAATAGAGCAGGGAATAAAATTTCTCTTAAATCTAAAACAAAAATTAGGGAATGATTTCCCGGAAGAAAAGGAACGACTGCTCGTTCAACATATCGAAGCAAAGAATATGCTCAAGGAAAAAATACATACCATGAGCATGTCTTTGCCTGCCTTAGAGAGTGATATTCTTCAGACAAGGCATGGAAAGGTTTGTGTTTATAAGGTTGTTCACCCTGGAACAAGAATTACAATCAGAACCTCTACCTTTGTGGTTAAAGAGGAATATCCGTATATAACCTTTGCTTCCCATTCCAGCGGGAAGATAGAAACCCTTCCCTTTGAGGAACCGGCAGGGATTACTATGGTTAAGGATATATCTATAAAGGAAAAAAGACCAATTGCAACTATCCCCTTCGAGTCTCTACCGAGGGATGAAATAAAAAAGGAAAAGAAGGAGAAGAAGAAGAAAAGAAAGAGGGAAGAAAAACCTCAGTCATTGCTTGAGGTTGAAGAGATTGTTAAACCATTGCCCCTTGAGGTTGAAGAGATTGCTAAGCCACCGGTAATAGCGATGCTGAAGATACGAATGATTGCCGACCCTATTGCCGGGGTACTTGCCTCAAAGATAAAGGTTGGTGATTGGGTTACCTGCAAGATAATAGATCTCACAGAGATAAAGCATATCCGCGATCAAATTCGTATGAAACAAGGCAATCTGATTGAAGGAAAGGTAGAAGAAATATTTGACATGGATATGTCTCACTCAAAGGTAGTTGTTTCTCTGGGGCAGGGGATACAAGGGGAAACAGTAGTCGCAAATTCTTCACGGATAAGGTCATCCAGACAAACAATACCCTCATTGATTGTGGGTATCTTGATGGGCATTTTGACATTTATATTCTTAAGCTGGATGCTGTGGTGGGTGTTTAATTGGTGAGACACTCAGGTAGGCTTGTCCGTGAATACAGGGATAGGCTGTAGGCTGTTAGACTGTAAGGAGAGCCGATAGCCTTCATTCTAACAGTTTAACAGCCTAACTACTTGTCATTTTCAACAATCCTTTTGTATACTCATCATCCGGCTTTAATTTCAGAACACTTTCAAACTCAGTCCTTGCCTCTTTCTTCATCCCCTTTTGGTAGTATATAGAGCCAAGATTCTTGTGAATGTCTATATTTTTCGGGTCTTTTTTTAATATCTCCTGAAACTCATTTATGGTTTCACTCATCATCCCTTTTTTATAATAAGACTCAGCCAATTTCAGATGTCTTTCTATCCCTTTGCCATATTTTTCATCTGCATCAAAAGCCTTTTCTTGTTCACCCTTAATGGTATACACCCTTTTCAAATTCGCCAGTGCTGATGGATGATTGCGGTCGCATTCTAATGTTTTTTCAAACATTTCAATAGCCTCATCCCATCTCTTCTGATTTGCATATAGCGTGCCAAGGTTATTATAGGCATTAAGATAACCCTTGCTCAAGGTAATTGTTTTCTTGTAAGCCTCCTCAGCCTTCTTTTCTTCACCTATCAAGGAATAGATCATGCCCAGATTAAAATACGAGCCCTCATCCTTGTGAATAAATCTTAGAAGTAAATGGCTGCCATTGAGTACCTTTTTAATCCATACCTGTCTATTTGGAACATCATTATTAGCCCTTTCCACATAAATGCTGTTTAATACCTTCCAATAGCATGTTTCATAAGGAAAAATTTCAACTGCTTTTTCTAAATATGGGATAGCCTCTGTGTACCTTTGTTTTTCTACAAACTCAAACCCCTTTCGATACCAGATGTCGGCTTGATAGGGGATGGTGGCTAAGAACATAACTACTATTATCCCGATAAACGAAACAGAATAAAGCAGCCATCTTACCAGAGCAAAAGAAATCCTTGGGGTATCATCGAGGGATGTTTCAGGACGGATTGTAAGCCCTCCAATAACCATCATCATACCAAGAGATGACCAGAATAGTGACATGATACATATAAGTCCAAAATTAAATTGGTTCTGAACAAGATATCCCAATTCACATGCCCCAAGGCAGACAAACAGGATACGATTGTCACCAGTAAGCCTGCGGCATGTTTTTAAGAAGACCACAGCAAGGGTGAATAAAAACCAGAGATATATCCCAAGCCCTATCAGCCCCCGCGTTACAGCTACATCCAGAAAATCATTATGTGCCTTATCCGTGCCTATATTTGCCAATTGCAGGGTATCGAGCCCTATGCCAAGTATGGGGTGTTCCTTGATAACCCCTATGGTTGACCTCCATAACCCTATTCGTCCGCTTCCAGCCTTATTAATATCAATTTTTGGACTATTTGTAATTCCGGGGATAGAGGTCTCTACCTGAGTTTGTGGTTCATCAATAACAAGTAGGAATCGCCCAATCACAGAGGTGTTTGGATTTAGCATGAAATAGGCTATAAATGGTATCAGACAGGCTAATAATATCCTGAGCCTGCCCTTTTCTTCAACCAATCTTTGTCTATCAGCCATAATTCCAAACAATACTAATCCAAAGCTGATTCCAAGTGTTGTTGCCCGGGTGCTGGTATAGAAAAAGCCTATCACGATTAGAATAACAGCTATAGCATAATACCATGGTCTTATGGTTTGTAAAACTTGAGGATAGATACGGGCAAATGCAGTGCTGAACCCTTCTTCAGGTGTCAGGGATGCTGCCCCCTTTCCCTGTTTCTTTCCCTGTTTTCGCAAGGCAGATCCTTTGTTGCTCTTGATTGATGGGTGTGGTTTTGCAAGTGCTTCTTCTTTCTTAAGATACATGGCCAGAGCAAAGAAAAAAACCATGATCAGATAGGTAGAAAGAAACGGGGCACTGCCAAAGGTAGCAAAGACACGATAAGGGTCAAAAAAGCTCCATGAGAATGGGTCATGTCCAAAATGTTGGAAAATACCATAGATGCTCTCAAAAGCTGCAACCAGGATAGCCGTTTTTATCATCTTTTTGACAAATACCTTGTCTGCAAAATTGACAACTACATAATAGAGACAGATATAACCTGTTATGGCAAATAAACCTTCATATCGTTTGTAAAATCCAAAAAGGCTGATACATGGTGACCAGGAGATAATTGTACAAGCAATGTTTATTCCCCAGAAAGCAAAGATAGGGATGTCTAACGGGGTGCGGACAAAACGGCATTCTTTTGTGCTCAGCCATTTTATTGCCCAGACTCCAAGCATAGGAATAACAAGGAGGTAAAGGAGGGTTAGCTTTGCCAGGTCAAAGGTGGCATACAATCGCAGATCAAACCAGACAGGGATGCAAAGAATAACGCAAAGAAGGAAAAAACGAATAATCTTGTCACACACTGTAAACTCCAGACTATGAGGTAGGGGCAGACAATAAGCCTTGGACCCCTTGAATCCTCAACCCCTTCAGCGAATAACTATACTATAATTATTGTGTTTTGTCAATAAGTTTTTGACTGCAAAAATTCTCTTGACAAATGATGAGTAAGTCTTTATAATTAAAAGGTTCAAGGTTTGCTCTCTTAACCTTTGAACTGTGAATCAGATAACCCAATTTCCATTGGTTATAATCCTTGAGTATATTAATGGAGGGAAATTATATGGCTGGAATAATTAGAATTGCGGTTCTTGGTGCCGGCGGATTAGGGAGGTCATGTGCAAAGATTCTGGCAAAGAAGAAGCAGATGAGGCTTGTGGCAATATGTGATAAAGAAGGGTATGCCTGCTCGCCGGATGGTCTTGATGCAGATGCTATCAGCAGTGTAAAGATTGGCGGAACAATTGGTGATATGGATTGCGGGCAGAGGACAAAGGATTCTATCGGTGAAATAATAGGGATTTCTAAGGAAATTGATGGTATATTTATTGCCTTGCCCAATCTTCCAAATGATTTTATGTTTAATGTGGTTAAGAGGTTTATTGCTGCCGGATATAAGGGCTGTTTTGTTGATGCCTTGAAACGAACATCTGCTATGGAGATGATGTTCAGGCTGTATGGGGAGTTAATGCAGGTAAACAGCACCTATATCACCGGCTGTGGTGCTACCCCTGGATTGCTTACTGCGGCGGCAGTGATTGCGGCACAGTCTTTTGTTGAGGTAGAAAATGTCAATATCTGGTGGGGGGTTGGTATTTCTAACTGGGAAGAATACAAGGCAACCATTCGTGAGGATATTGCTCATTTGCCGGGGTATACAGTAGATACAGCACTATCCATGAGTGATGAAGAGGTGGAGAAATTCCTTGACAAAACAAATGGTTTGCTTGAGTTACATGAAATGGAACATGCAGATGACCTGCTTTTAGAGCAGATAGGTGTGGTTGATTCAAGGGATAAGGTTACGGTTGGCGGGATAATGGATACCAGAAATGCAAAAAAACCTGTTTCAACAACCATGACACTTACAGGAATAACCTTTGATGGAAAGCGGTCATCTCATAGGTTTATACTGGGTGATGAAACAAACATGGCTGCAAATGTTGTCGGACCGGCACTCGGATACCTTAAACGGGCAATATGGCTGAATCAGCATCGGATATATGGCATCTATGGTTCAACAGAGTTTATGCCGTGTGTGGTAAACTGATGGATAGGGCAGTTGGTATTATTCCATCTCGTTTTGGCTCAACCCGATTTCCAGGAAAATCCTTAGCTGATCTTTGCGGTAAGCCTATGATTCAATGGGTTTATGAACAAGCCAAAAAAAGCAGTCTTCTGGAACAGGTTATTGTGGCTACAGATGATGAGAGAATATGTGAATCTGTTCGTAGATTTGGTGGTTGTGCATGGTTAACGGCCTCTGAGCATACCTGCGGTACGACGCGTGTGGCTGAGGTTGCCTCAAAGCTGGATGCAGAGATTATCATCAATATCCAGGGGGATGAGCCATTGATTGAGCCGGATATGATTGACCAGGTGGTTCAGGGGATGCAGTCAGACCCTGCTGTTTATATGGCAACACTCAAGAAAAGGATAATCAATGAGGATGATGTGAATAACCCGCATGTGGTCAAGGTGGTAACTGATAAAGATGGGTATGCCCTTTATTTTTCACGGGCAGGGATACCTTATGAGGCAGTCAGCGGTCAGCGGTCAGCGGTCAGCAAGAAGCAGAAGACAGATGAAAGGATAGCCGTATCATCCCAGCATTGCTATAAACATATAGGCTTGTATGGGTATCGCCGGGAGTTTTTGCTGAAGATTAACAGCTTGCCTTATTCGGTATTAGAGGCTGTGGAATCTCTTGAGCAATTGCGTATTCTGGAGAATGGCTACAAAATAAAAGTGATGGAAACAGAATATGACACTATTGGAGTAGATACGCCTGAGGATTTGGTGAAGGTGGCAAGGATAGTAGGAAGAATAGAACACGGATGACACGGATTCGATAGATTAACACAGATAAAATCCGTGTTAATCCGTGTCATCCGTGTTCTATTTTCTCAAATGGCTAAGGAGTTCCCATGATAACATACAAGCAGCTTCTCCCTGAATTAAAAAAATCTAATCCTTTATCTGTTTATCTTTTTGCCGGGCCAGAGGAGTATCTTAAGGAAGAATGTATTGAAATTATCAAGAGGCGATTGTTTAGCCCGGACGATTCAATTGAGCTTAATCTTCAAATAATTTATGGTGATAATGCCGGGGCATCTACAATAATTAATGCCTGCAAAACCATGCTGTTTGGGGCAAAAAAAAGGCTGGTTATTGTTAAAAATTTTTCTAAACTTTCACAAGAGGATAAGAAACAATTAACCCCTTACCTGAAATCACCGGCAGCACATACATGTTTAATCCTTATTACAGATAAAACAGAAAAAGGTGCCGGTCATGGTGGCTGTGAGGTAGTAAACTTCTACTCCCTTTATGAGTCAGAGGTTTCTGATTGGATTCAGCGACAGGTGCAGGGGTATAAAAAAAAGATAACTCCAGATGCCACTCTTACCCTTATCTCCAGAGCAGGCACAGGGCTGTTGGAATTGAAATCAGAGATAGAAAAGTTATGCTTCTATGCAGGAGAAAAAGAATACATTAAGGCTATTGATGTCCTTGAGGTAACGAGTGAAAACAGAGAGGCTACTATCTTTGAACTTATGGATGCTATTGGATTGAAAAGGGCGCAGCAGGCAATAAAGGCATTGGACAAACTGTTATCTCAAAAAGAAGAGCCGGTAAAGATACTCTTTATGATAACCAAACATCTGCGAACCATCTTCAAGCTGAAACTTCTTCAAGAGCAAAAAATGTCTCTACCTGAGATATGGCCAATGATAGATGTTAAATTTACCAAACAACAGGCTTCATTCCTTGCCCAGTCAAAGTTCTATCATGAACAATCTTTGAAAAAGGCGTTTGAACTCCTTCTTGAAACAGATATTAGCCTGAAGAGTCAGGATATTCGGCTGAATTCTGTAGTTATGGAGGTATTGGTTTGCAGGCTTTGCCTGTCCTCAGAGAGAATATGTAGTTCGGAGTAACCGCATCTCCGATCGGAGTCGAGGACAAGTTTATGCGGTTGTTTGTGCCGAATTCACGTAGATTTAGCGGGTTACTACGAACAACCACCCAAAATTGGAAAATTTCCTTGACATCCAATATGTCCTATGTTAAAATAGTTGAAAGCGTTCAGGTTAAGATATTTCAAGCAGGGAACTGATGCCGAGCATATCATCCAGGATATTAAAAAAAAGAAAACAGCATGTATTTATTGTGCTTATCTCTATCTTATCCATTTTATTATTCTTTAATCTGTGGGGATGGAGATTTTATCTTGAAGCCAAAAATCTTTTGGATGAGGAGCTTGGTAAGCGGCTTGTATCCATTGCAGTGACTACATCTTTGCAGGTATCCCCTCAATTGATAACATCAATAAGGGGGAAAACCATAGATGAAGCTCAATCTTTCGACTTCAGGGAGCATTTAATCACAATCAATGAGAAAAATGATCTGGAGAGTATCTTTATTATTGACAAGGAGAATAACTTTATTTTTGATACCGGCTCCAAGCACTTAGAATGGGAAAAATATCAGTGTATGGATGATGATACTGCCAAAATCCTTGATGCTTCGCTGGGTAACCCTTCTTATTCTAGGCTATATCGTAAGGGAAGCCAGATGTTTAAGACAGGCTTTGCCCCTTTGAAAGATGCCTCTGGTGAGGTAATAGCCATACTCGGGGTTGATGCCAGCCCTAAGTTTTTGAAGGTTTTTTCCCGGATAAAGAATACCCTGATCCTTTTTGGGATAATCAGCCTTGTTTTTGGTATTATCTCTGTACTTATTCTGCTTGCAGTTATAAAGGGATTTATCTCTGATCTACTTCATGCAGAAAAATTTGCCAGTCTTGGTCGTTTATCATCCGGGATAGCTCATGAAATCAGAAATCCATTACAAATAATCGGCAGCACAGCAGAGTCATTAAAAAGACGATACCTTCCTAAGGATAGCTATGACGAGTTGTTTGATTATATCCCGGATGAGATAAAAAAGATGAATCAGACGATTTCTAATATCCTTTCACAAACCAAGGATATTCCTATTGAGCTTGAGTTAAACAATCTTGAGGCATTTTTTGATCAGATTATTGACAGGATGTCTTCTGATATGGAAGGTGCAAATGTCAGGGTAAATAAGGATATTGAACCAAAAATTGGAGAATTTTATTTTGACAGACAACAGATGGAAATGGTGTTACAAAATCTTATCTGCAATGCCATTGAGGCTATGCCTGATGGTGGGGTGATTTCTGTTAAGGCATATCCTTATAAGAATGGCAATCAATTTGTAGCCATTGAGGTTGCAGATACCGGACATGGAATACACAAAAGAGATCAAAAAAGATTGTTCGAACCATTTTTTACAACCAAAGAACATGGCTATGGATTGGGTATGCCTATTGTATTTGGGATAATCCAGAAGCATGGGGGGAAGATAATGGTAAAGAGCAAGCCAAAGAAAGGCACAACCTTTACAATACTTTTGCCATGGAAGAGGTAGATGAGCCGTCTCGGCTTATTAAAAACTCAATACTTTTGTTATGAAAACAAGTGGGGGGGGTAAAATAATGAAGTTAGTTGATGACCCAAAAAGGGCACATAGAAATAAAACCATGACCTTATCTGATAAGGAAAGGTCTTTATATGCAAAAAAGCTTATTAAAATTTTTGAACCAACAACAATAGCACAGATAGAGAATAAAACTGTTAACCAAGATTTATTTGAGGTACTGGAATTTCTACCGAGAGGGTTTGTTGATTTATTGTTTGTCGACCCTCCATATAATTTAACAAAAAATTTTAATGGTAATACATTCAAGGAAATGTCTTCAAAAGCGTATGCTAACTGGATTGACGCATGGATTATAAAACTGATTCCTATTCTGAAGAAAACAGCCTCAATCTATATTTGTGGCGATTGGCGATCCTCTGGAGCTATCCAACAAGTTGTAGAAAAATATTTTAAGGTAAGAAATAGAATTACCTGGGAGCGTGAGAAAGGAAGAGGAGCTAACTCTAACTGGAAAAACAATACTGAAGATATTTGGTTTTGCACACTTTCAGAAGATTTTGTTTTTAATGTTGATGCTGTGAAGCTAAAAAAGAAAATTATTGCACCATATACAGACGAAAATGGAGAACCGAAAGATTGGGTTAAGGAAGAAGATGGTACAGGATTCAGATTGACTTTTCCGTCCAATATTTGGACGGACATTTCGATTCCTTATTGGTCTATGCCGGAAAACACCGATCATCCAACGCAAAAACCAGAAAAACTTCTTGCAAAGATAATACTTGCTTCAAGCAATGAAGGGGATTTTGTTTTTGATCCATTTTTGGGAGTCGGGACTACATCAGTGGTAGCAAAAAAACTAAATCGTAAGTATGCTGGGGTTGAGCTTGATGAAACATATGCTTGTCTTATAGAAAAACGATTACATCTTGCAGATGACGATAAAACAATTCAAGGTTATCATGATGGGGTTTTTTGGGAAAGAAACTCATTAAAAGATCAGAAGAAAGTTTTTTATAAAAAAGAGAATAAAACAGAAGGACAGACTTTTCATTATGTATCATTATTTGATATGAAAAAGGTGGCATAGCATGACCAAAAGCAAATTATTTTATTCGGAAGCGTATAAAGAGATTGAGAAAAAGATAACAAACTTCATAAATACCCATCAAGAATTTATGAGTGAGACGACCGCAACAAGTCCAAGGGCTGTGGGAGATGCGATACAATCTGTCCTTGAAGAGAATTTTCAGAAAATACTTGGCGAATACTGTGGTGAGTATAGTGCCTCATTTGCCAGAAGAGCAATGGCGGATATGGCTTTCAACGATAAAGAGGGCAACTATAATGTTGTTGATGTTAAAACTCACAGAATAGACACAAAATTCAATATGCCGAATCTAACCTCTGTAGAAAGATTAGCCAGATTTTATGAAGACGATGCAAATTATTTTATTATGCTAAATGCCAACCGCAAGGAAGGGGTAAAATAATGAAGATATTAATCGTTGATGACCAAAAAAGAATATTAGTACTCTTAGAGCAATTCCTTCAAGACGAAGGATATGAGGTAGAAACGGCTGAGGATGGATTTAAGGCAATAGAGAAGATAAAGGGAAATGCGTTTGATCTGGTCATTACTGATCTGAAGATGAGCGGGAAGGACGGGATAAGTGTCTTAAAAGAGGTAAAGGCTTTCTCTGCCCGGACAGAGGTAATTATCATGACTGCTTTTTCTTCAAATGAAACAGCGGTTACAGCCTTGAAGGAAGGTGCCTATGATTATCTCATTAAACCTTTTGAGAACAATGAATTAAATCTTTTGATAAAACGGGTTGAGGAAAAGCAGCAGCTGAAGAAAGAAAATATAGGGCTTAAGGAAAAAATAGAGTCGCCCTATAAATTTGATAATATCATTGGCAAGAGTGCCAATATGTGCAATGTATTTGATATGGTGAAACAGGTTGCCAATACGAATACTACTGTCTTGATACTTGGCGAAAGCGGTACAGGCAAGGAGTTGATATCAAAGGCTATTCACTATAACAGTTCGAGAAGGGATAAGCCATTTATGGCTGTCCATTGTGCCGCTATGGTGGAAACCCTCTTAGAAAGTGAGCTGTTTGGCCATGAAAAGGGGTCATTTACTGGTGCCCATGTCAGAAAACTTGGCAGATTTGAATTAGCAAAGGGTGGCAGCATCTTCTTAGATGAGATAGGAGAGATACCCCCATCAATCCAGGTAAAGCTCTTGAGAGTCCTTCAGGAGAGAGAATTCTTCCGGGTTGGCGGTGAAACAATGGTTAAAGCAGATGTCAGGATTATTGCTGCTACTAACAAGGATCTTGGGCAGGCTGTCAAAAATGGTGAGTTCAGGGAGGATTTGTTCTATCGGTTGAATGTTTTTCCTATTACCCTGCCCCCGCTCAAGGCTCGGCAGGATGATATTCCTCAATTGGTCAGATACTTTATGAAGAAGTTCGGGCAGGAAGGAAAAGATGTGAAAAATGAGGCGATTATTTGCCTCATGCAGTATAAATGGCCTGGAAACCTTCGAGAATTAGAAAATGTGATGGAAAGGGCATTGCTTGTCTCTGGTGATGGATCAATTACCATGGCTTGTCTTCCGGGACATATTCGGGAACAGCATGTAATTCCTATCTCTGTAGATATTCCTGATGAGGGTATATCGTTAGAAGGTGTTGAACATGAATATATCCTGAAGGCTATAGAAAAGGCAAAAGGAAATAAGAGTAAGGCAGCCAAACTTCTTGGTATTACCCGGCGAGCACTTTATTCAAGGATGGAAAGGTTTGAGAGGGGAATATCGACAGAGGTGGAAGAGGAAGATGAAGATGAGTAGACGAAGCGTCTCGCTTCGTATTTTTAACGGGAATATTGCCGAAGGAAGAGGAACACAACATGAATAATATCAGGGTCAGATTTGCACCATCACCAACAGGGTATCTACATATTGGGGGCAGTCGCACTGCACTTTTTAATTGGCTTTTTGCCAGGGGAAATCAGGGAACATTTGTCTTGAGGATAGAGGATACGGATATAGAGAGGTCATCTCAATTGAGGAAAGAAGAAAACAGGCATTAGCAGAGAAACAAACCCCGGGTTATGATGGCAGGTGCCGAAACCTTTCGATTGAAGAGCAAGAACAGCTCAAGGCATCCGGCAGAGAGCCGAGCATAAGGTTTCGGGTGACAGATGAGTTACCGATAGACACAGGCAAGAATGCCTGTACCACCAAATCAGACACAGGCAAGAATGCCTGTGCTACTATTATTATTCAGGATGAGGTGCGGGGTCAGGTAGTATTTCAGCCTGATACTCTCAAGGATTTTGTTATTGTCAGGTCAAATGGGGTAGCATCCTATAACTTTGCAGTAGTTATTGACGATAGCCTGATGAAAATAACCCATGTTATTCGTGGGGAGGATCATCTCTCAAATACACCAAAACAAATATTGATATATCAAGCACTTGGCTTTGATTTGCCTTATTTTGCCCATCTTCCATTGATGCTGGGTGAGGATGGCAGTCGGCTTTCTAAGCGGCATGGGGCAACATCAACAGAGGCATTCAAGGAGATGGGCTATCTGTCGGAGGCAATGGTGAATTATCTGGCATTGCGCGGCTGGTCCGAGGGTGAGGGGATAAACAAGGAGATATACACTGCTTGTGATTTGATTGATTGCTTCTCAATACAAGGGGTGAGCAAGTCGGCAGCTATCTTTGATATGCAAAAACTTACATGGATGAATGGGATATACATCAGGCAACTCTCGACAGATGAGTTGACACAATTGTGCCTGCCATATATTGAGCAGGCAGGGTATCAAATCCGCGATACTTCTTGGTTTAGTCAAGTGGTTAAATTACTTCAGGAGAGATTGGAAAAACTTTCAGATATTGTAGATGCGGCACGCTATTTCTTTGTTGCTGATTTTATTCTGGATGAAGAGGCAAGGGGTATTATGGATGCTGATAGGGTAGGGGATGTTCTTGCAGGGCTTGCCGGATTATTAAAAGATAGTAATGAACACCTTGTCCCAGAGGAGTGCAGTGAAAAGATAAAGGCTGTTGGCAAAGGGCTTGGAGTAAAGGGAAAAGGATTGTTTATGCCAATCAGGGTTGCCCTTACCGGTTGTGTTCATGGACCTGATTTGCCGATGATTATCTCTATACTGGGAAGAGATGAGTGTTTGAAGAGAATAGAGAGAATAGAGTGAATAGAGTGAATAATGAATAGTGAATGCGGTGAACAGATACTAAATTTGGTAACCGTTCACGGTTGTCGGTTCTGAACTGACACCGTATATTGCTGTCATTCCTGCGTATGCAGGAATCTCCCCATCAGGTGTCCTAACCCTTCCTTTTGGTCTCCACGGGCATAAGAGAGATTCCTGCATACGCAGGAATGACAATGTGTTCTGTTCTTTTGTATCTATCCACTGTGAACGGTTACTAAATTTGTTTCGTGTTTTCGTGATAAATATTTCATGTTTTTGTTGAGGTTTAATAGATGATGACAGAAAAAGTTATGATTATGATCCCTACATATAATGAAAGGGAGAATATTGTTTGTTTAATAGATGAGATACTACGGATAGTTTCCGGTGTAGAGATAGTGGTAGTGGATGATAACTCGCCGGATGGGACAGCGGATCTGGTGCGAGGAATGGAAGCTGTTCATCCAGGGGTACATCTCTTGCTTCGTCAGGGCAGGCGGGGTAGGGGACTGGCAGGGATTGACGGGTTCAGGTATGCCCTTAAAGATGGGGCAGACTATATTATTGAAATGGATGCAGATTTTTCACATCATCCACGGTATTTGCCGATATTCTTAGAGGCAATAAAGGAATGTGATGTGGTTTTAGGCTCAAGATTTGTTGATGGAGGAGAAAGCATTGATCGTGGGCTGATTAGAGAGGCAATTACCAGATTTGCGGTTTCGTATATTAAGTGGATACTTAAGATTAATATTGCTGACGGCACATCCGGGTATAGGTGCTTTAGACGCAATGTGTTAGAAGCGATAAACTTAGATGGATTGGTCTCTCATGGACCACCCATTGTTCAAGAAATACTTTATAAGTGCTGTTTGCAAGGCTTCAAGATTAAGGAAATACCTATTGTCTTCAAGGATAGACATCGAGGAAAATCAAGTCTTCATCCATTGATACTGTTAGATGCCTTTTGGATGATCTTGAGGCTGAAGTGGGGTAGATGAGGTTGTCTATGCTGAAGGCTATTAGTCTCTCCTACAGCCTAACAGCCTAAAAAGAGGAGGTAATTAAAAATTATGGGTAAAAAAGGTGTATTTTTTAAGGGGATGTCAGATGTAGAAGGTGAGACTTCTGCTGATAGAGGTGTGACTCCAAGGGGGATTATTGATGATGCATTAGCAAATGTTCCACCTATGCTTTCAGATGAAACCCAAAAAGAGGCGATGAAAATAATTCATTATACCATTAATAATATTAAAATGGGCAAGGTGGTTGATGATAAAGAGGTAAAAAGGCTTATCAAGAATATGGTGGAAGAAATTATTGCCAATCAGGATGCCATGCTGAACCTGATCAAGATTAAGAGCCACGATGAATATACCTTTTCTCATTCTGTAAATGTGTGTATGATTGCTACATTAATTGGGGTCAGGCAGCAACTTCCGATTAATACCATCGAAGAGCTTGCCTTTGGGGCAATGCTGCAGGATTTAGGTAAGATTAGGGTATCGGATGAGATATTGTTTAAGCTGGGTAGATTAAATGAAAAAGAGATGGAGGAGATAAAGAAGCATCCATTGTACAGTCAGCAGATTTTAAGTGAAAATACTCGAATTGGAGAATTACCGAAAAAGATTGCTTATCAGCATCACGAACGATGGCATGGACAGGGGTATCCCATGAGAATATCTGAAGAAGATATTGAGTTATTAGCCAGAATAACAGCCATAGCCGATGTTTATGATGCATTGACTACAGACAGACCCTATCGGAAAAAATTTCTTCCATATGATGCGGTAAGATTGATTGTTTCCCGGGCAGATGATGAATTTTGTGCCAATTCAGTAAGATCTTTTGTGGAAAGTGTTTCTATATATCCACTTGGAAGTCTGATAAAGCTTAATACAGAAGAGATCGGGATGGTAATCAAGATAAATAGAAAAGCAATTGTTAGACCAACTATTAGAATATTGTTTAACTCATCAGGTAATATCACAGAAGAACCAATAAATATAGACCTGATAAAGGATCGAGAAAGGTATATTGTCTGTGCTGTAGATGAGGAAGAGGTTTATCAGAGGCATACTGAGCAGACAAATGTAGACTGAAGGTGAATAGGCTGTAGGCTGTTAGGAGGAATGCTATTAGACTATTAGGCTTGAAGAACTAAACTTCTGTTGCCTTTTTCCTTAACGGACTAATAGTCTAACAGTCTTCTCTCCTAACAGCCTAAATAAACAACCTGAGCAGTTGCAATTCAAGAACTTAGGGAAATTATTTGTCAGGAGTGATTTTTTATTTGACATATGCCCTGATAGCTGGTATAATTAATAGAAAAAGTGGTCAGCCATCAGCGGTTAGAGGAAGGATAGGATGCTGATAGCTGAAAAATTCAAGGGGGTTTTAGTAATGCGAAGAAATATGCAGTGGAATATATTTTTAATCTTGATTGCATCCGGGTTATCTATTTTTTATCTCTTGCCGACGGTTCAATGGTGTAGTATGTCTCAATCGGAAAGGGATATATCCTCTGAGTGGAATACCCTGTCAAAATCTGCAAAGGACAGGCTGTCCGAGCTTGATGTCCTCTCAAAGGAAAAAAAGAAAAAGATGTTAGCCTTGAGCCAGTTTACCGATGAGGCAAGAAAGACATCTCCCCTGTGGTTGTCTATGTCTAAGGCAGAGCAAAAGAGTATTGAGCCATGGTGTAAACTGCCAATAGAGGATAGGGATGTATTGGAAAAATGGTCGACAGTTTTTACAGAAGAAAGGGATAAATTAACGAAAAAGGTAAAGATTTTGAATAAGGTCATAAAGCTTGGATTGGATTTAAGGGGCGGTATGCATCTTGTTCTGGAGGTTGAAGCACCAAAGCTGACTGAAAAAGATACAGAAGATCAGGGGAAAGAGAAGAAAAAAAATGTTGTTGATCAGGCACTTGAGATTATTCGTAACCGGGTTGATAAGTTTGGTGTTTCTGAGCCGGTGATTCAACGACAGGGTGAAAACAGGATTGTGGTTCAGTTGCCGGGATTGAAAGATCCGCAAAGAGCCTTTGAGCTTATTGGCAAGACAGCTCTGCTTGAATTCAGGTTAGTAAATGATGCCCGGTTAGAAGCAGCAAAGGATGGGGATATCCCGGATGGATATGAAATACTCTATGACGATGAAAACAATCAGTTCTTAGTAAAAAAAGAGCCTGAGGTAACCGGAGAGTATCTGACAAATGCCTATGTTGACAGCAGTCAAAGTAGTAGTGGTATGACTCGTCGAATGGTTGTAGCCTTACAGTTTAATAAGATTGGTGCCAGAAAATTTGCCCGGGCAACCGGCGGACATGTTGGCGAGAAGCTGGCTATTGTGCTGGATGGAAGGGTAAGGTCGGCTCCGGTGATAAGAACAAAGATAGATGGTGGAAATGCTATTGTTGAAGGCAATTTCAGCCTTCAGGAGGCAAAGGATCTGGCAATTGTCTTGCGAGCAGGTGCACTTCCTGCCCCAATTAAGATAATTGAGAATAGAATGGTTGGACCATCGCTTGGAAGGGATTCTATTCATAAGGGTGTGATTGCCTCTATCCTGGGGGTTATTCTGGTTATCCTCTTTATGGCTGTTTACTATAAGCTTTCAGGGGTCATAGCTGATGTTGGTTTGATAGGTAATATCCTGATGATGATGGGTGCTCTGGTAGCTGTTTCAGGAACACTCACCATTCCCGGTATTGCCGGTATCATCCTGACCATTGGTATGTCGGTTGATTCAAATGTGCTTATCTTTGAACGAATAAGAGAGGAATTGCGAACAGGAAAAACTATTAAGGCAGCAATTGATGCCGGGTACAAAAAGGCATTCTGGACAGTAGTTGACTCACATGTTACTACGCTGATTACTGCATGGATATTGTTTGTCTTTGGTACAGGCCCGATTAAAGGATTTGCAGTAACACTTTCTATTGGTATTATTATCAGTCTGTTTACAGCTCTGGTTATTACTAAGGTGATTTTTGATTTGCGGAAGGAATATACGACGCTGAGTATTTAAGGAATAGGTCGAATAGGTCTTATATGACCTATTGCAAACAAGGAGATATAAAAAAATGATGGAATTAATCAAAAATTCAAAGATTGACTTTGTGGGTCAGAGGTATATAGCGTTTATCATTTCAGGTATTTTAAGCCTGCTGGGGATAATTGCCATTATCCAGATAGGGCTTGGTAATGCTAATCTTGGGGTTGATTTTGCCGGGGGGACACTGGTAGAAATAAAGTTTGACAAACCTGTCGACCTGTCTGAGATTCGGGGAATTCTGGCTGCTAAGGATATGCATGATGTTGAACTTCAGGAGATTGGAGATTCAAGACGCATCCTTATCCGAACAAGAAAGTCAGACATAGGAAATCTAACCACAAAGATAAGTGATATATTTAAGGAAAGCTTTACTACGAAAAATCCCTTCAAGATAGAACGCACTGAAGAGGTAGGTCCAAAGATTGGAGCAGAGTTAAAGGGCAAGGCATTAGGGGCAGTTTTCTGGGCAATTATTGCTCTCATGCTTTATATTACTGTTCGTTTCAAACAACCCAGGTTTGGGGTAGGTGCTGCTGTGGCTACAGCTCATGATGTTCTGGCTGTAACTGGTATATTCTGGGTATGCAATCGAGAGGTTAATTTGTTGTTTATTACCGCTCTGTTAACCCTTGCCGGTTATTCTTTAACAGATACTGTGGTTATTTTTGACCGTATCAGGGAAAACTTAAGACTCCGTCGCAAGGAAGCCTACGATAAAATTATTAACTCAAGCATAAATGAGGTCTTAAGCAGAACTATTGTTACATCCTTAACCGTTCTTATTGTTTTGGTTGCCCTCCTTATTAAGGGTTCACAGGTTACCTTTGATTTTTGCTGGATACTGGTCATTGGGGTGGCTATCGGCACATATTCCTCTATATTTGTTGCCAGCCCTATCTTGATTGAATGGGAAAGGTTGATGGCAAAAAAAGTGGTAAAGGCTTTGACTCAAAAATAAAAAAGGGTTCAAGGATTCAAGGGGGCCAGGGTTCAAGGGTTTAATAATCTTACCTTCACTTGACCTCTTGACCCCTTGAACCCTTGAACCCTTTTTGAAAAGGGTGTGATAATAAGTATGCCTGCTCCGGATATAGACAAAATAATAAATCAGTTGCTCTCTTATACTCCATCTGCAGATATAGAGTTAATAAAAAAGGCTTATCAGGTAGCAAACCTTGCCCACCAGGATCAGAAGAGGCTTTCCGGCGAACCATTCATTATCCATCCCCTTGAGACAGCAAACATTCTGACAGAATTTAAGATGGATGTTGTGACTGTAGCTGCTGCTATTCTTCATGATGTTGTAGAAGATACCTCTGTCGCCATTTCAAATATAAAAGAACAATTTGGTGATGAGATTGCCCTTTTGGTAGAGGGTGTCTCTAAGATTAACTGGGTTCATCAGCATAGCAAGCATGAGGAAAAGGCTGAAAATCTGCGGAAGATGTTGATTGCTACAGCTAAGGATGTCAGGGTAATCCTTATAAAATTGGCTGATCGCTTGCACAATATGCGAACGCTGAACTACCTTGCCCCGGATGCCCAAAAACAAACTGCCCTTGAAACATTGGAAATATATGCCCCTCTGGCACATAGACTTGGAATGGGACGAATCAAATGGGAGTTGGAAGACCTGTCCTTCAGCTATTTGCATCCTGATTTGTACCATGAGATAGCCAGAATGGTAACATCTAAACGAAAGGAAAGGGAGTTGTATGCAGAAAAGGTAAGGGAAGTCCTGGCTGAAGAATTCAATAAAGAAGGACTTGTTGCCGATATTATAAGTAGACCAAAACACCTCTATAGTATTTATCAAAAGATGAACTTAAGGCATAAGTCTTTTGATGAAATCTATGACCTGACCGGGATTAGAATCGTTACCGATAAACAAGTGGATTGTTATAATGCACTGGGTATAGTCCATAATAAATGGCAATCTATCCCCGGACGGGTTAAGGATTATATCAGTACCCCAAAATCCAATATGTATCAATCTATTCATACCGCAGTAATTGGCCCTGATGGCAAACCCATGGAGGTCCAGATAAGAACTAGGGATATGAATCTGATTGCTACAGAGGGAATTGCAGCTCATTGGCATTATAAGGAGAAAACAAAGGCTGATGAAAAATATGATTCAAAATTTGCATGGCTGAAAAGATTAATTGAATGGCAGCGGGAATTAACCGATCCTAAAGAATTTATGGAAGGGTTGAAACAGGATTTGTTTTCAGACGAGGTATTTATCTTTACCCCTAAGGGACAGATCAAGATATTGCCTAAAGGGGCTATTCCGATTGATTATGCCTATAGTATCCATTCAA
This sequence comes from Candidatus Desantisiibacteriota bacterium, assembly GCA_016208205.1. The sequence goes on from JACQYP010000020.1 coordinate 20,136, forward strand.
ATATCGGGGATCACTGTTTTGGGGCAAAGATTGGGGGTAGAATGGTACCCCTTGATTACAAATTAGAGAATGGGGATATTGTTGAGATAATTACATCAATCAAGGCACATCCTACCCAGTCATGGATGAGGATTGTCAGAACACCCAAGGCGAGAAGTAAGATACGAAACTGGTTAAAAGCCCATGAGGAGGAGCAGCAAAAAGAGTCGCAGCAAAAGGATATCAAACCAAAACATCAAGAGCAGCCATCTCAAAAAGTAAAAAAATCATCTGCAGGCAAAATAATGATCTCAGGGAGCAGTGATATTGCCTTTAATCTGGCTAAGTGCTGCGGTCCTATACCGGGTGATGAGATATCCGGATATGTAGCCAAGGGTGGGATAACTATTCATCGAAAGAATTGCCGCAATCTGGCATCTGTTTCTAATGAACAGTCACGGGTGGTAGATGCTGCCTGGGGTGATGATAAAACAGGTACCTATGAAGCAGGTATCATTGTCAGGGCATTTGATCGGAATAATCTATTGAAAGACATGCTTTCAATTCTTGCAGCAACTAAGGTTACAATTAATGAGGCATGGGCAAAGGTAGTAGATAAAGGGATTGCCAAGTGCGGTTTTATTGTTCTTATTCGAGACAAGGAACATCTTATTGAGATTATGCATATCCTGGAACGGGCCAAAGGGTCTATTGATGTGTATCGGGGAAGGATGTAGGGGAGAGGTAGGTTGTAGGTTGTAGGTTACGCCGATAACATACAACTTACAACCTACAACTGCTTATCCCCCAAAGGAGTTGAGTAATGGTTGATGATTGGACAATTAATGTACGGGTAGAAACTGAATTGGTTAAGAATTGGGTGAACACGAAACTGATAGATTTTAGTACCATCAGCGGTGTAGTTTATATTAAGGGCAAACTTGATTTTCAGCTTGATATTTTTGTCAATCCGGATGATCAGGATTACTTTGAAAAAAGAACAATGGTTGAGGTTGAAAAGGTAAAGAGGATAGAACGAAATATAAAGAAGATATCGGGGGTAAGAGCTGTGAAGTTTGAGCTGGATAACTGGTTCAAGATGGGTGCCAGGTGGATAAAATTGAAGTCTCAGGCAGGTACAGAGAAGAAATAATGTAACTGCTCAGGTATAGGTATTCTAAGCATATTGTTCCTACTGAGGAGTCAGAACTGCAGAACTGCAGAATTCAGGAGTCAGGAGTCAGGAGTCAGAATAAGAGAACCTGTTTGCATTACTCGCAGAGATAAGCAAGTTATTGTTGAACCCTCACCCCGTCCCTCTCCCATGAGGAGAGAGGGGAATGTCTATTCTGTATTCTGAATTCTGACTCCTGAATACCTGAGTAGTTACAAATAGTCCACAATAAAGGGTTACAGAGCAATGGAACAAAAAACAATTCAGTACTTAACCTTAAATATGATTCCGGATATTGGTCCGGTACGATTTCAGATATTGTTAAGTCATTTTGGGAATGTAGAAGATATCCTTGCTGCATCTGCAAGAGAACTTACTTGTGTGAATGGTGTTGGAGAAAAGATAGCTCAGTCAATTGTTGAAAAAAGAAAAGAGGTCTGCATAGATGAAGAGCTTAAAAAGATTGATGCGGCTGAGGCAAGAGTCATTACGCTCGATGATGAAGAGTATCCCTTGAATCTAAAATCTATATGGGCTGCACCGCCGGTATTATATGTTAAGGGATGTCTTAAGGCAGAGGACAGGCTTTCTATATCCCTTGTAGGAACAAGATCAGCCAGCTATTATGGAAGAAAAATGGCAGACAAGTTTGCTCAGGATTTAGTAAGATATGGGCTTACGATTGTAAGCGGTTTAGCCCGTGGGATTGATACATATAGTCACCTTGGTGCTATGCAGGCAAAGGGCAGAACCATAGCCGTACTTGGCTGTGGGGTGGATGTTATGTATCCGGCTGAGAATAAAGGGCTTTTTGAGCAAATTGTTCAGCATGGGGCAGTAGTAAGTGAGTTTCCCATGGGTACCATACCGGAAAGCTTTAATTTCCCCAGACGAAATCGAATTATCAGTGGATTAAGCCTTGGGACAGTGGTTATAGAGGCATCTATTCGAAGTGGGTCACTTATTACCACTAACTATGCATTGGAACAGGGAAGAGAGGTTTTTGCTGTTCCAGGGGGTATTGACAGCAGATTGAGTGCCGGCAACCATCACCTGATTAAAGAAGGGGCAAAATTAGTAACCTGTGCTGAGGATATCATAGAAGAGATTGGTTTGTTGGTAGCGACATTAAAACGGCCTCCTGTTTCAGAGATAAAAAAGGATATTACTGAATTACTTGATATAGAGGAAAAAGTATATTCGTTGGTACAGGATGAGCCCCAGCATATTGATTATTTAATATACACCTCTGGTATGAGTGCCGGACAAATAGCCTCAATATTACTTCAGCTTGAATTAAAAGGGTTTGTTCGGCAACTGCCTGGTAAGATGTTTGTCAGATAGTTGTAGGTTTAGGATGTTGTAAGTTGAAGAAATAGCATCCTATAATTAATGTGTCTGGTGTCCGAACATGAACTGTTGCCATAATTAGGAGAAAAATACTTAACCTTAAGGAGGTAATCAATACTATGAAAAACATAAAATATCAATGGTGTCAATTCTTTTTCCTGCTGATTCTATGTGCAGCAGCATCCATATCTGAGGCACAAAATCCTGAACCAGAGGCAACTGTTATACCTATCGGCAGAATAGATGCTGCATGGAAAGGGATGTTGTCTATTCCGGTATGGGCAGAAACAGATGTTTTTTTTACAGGAACCACCCCTGTTGTTCTCCCAGAGGATGTTAGGTTATTCAAGCTCAAGGTAGATTGGCAGGGCAGTAATAAGACACGGTTGGATCAGGAATCGTCTGTGATCATGAAGGTAGAGGTAGAGGATCCACCTTATTCCGGCAATTGGAAGCTTGTTTTTGAAAAAAGAGATGATATTGTTTGCAAAAAAGACAGTTCATCTCAAAAGATTATTGCAAGTGAACCTATTACCCAGAATAAATCAGAGATACGATACAAGATTTCTCTTTCTTCTGTCCTGGCAGTAGGTCCAAGAAGCGGTCCCAAAGAAACATATCTGGTGGTTAAATTGTCTTCGATTAGTTATGATACCTATACTACCATTCCTTTTATTCCAATAGCTGTCCTTCATGACCCGAGCGGGGATCATAGCTGGTCCGGTATAAAGGCTTCTTCCTGCCTTCTTCGTCTGCTAAGCCTTCAGTTGGGGAATAAACCCTTGTTTATCCATGACCAGAAAGAGATTTTATTCCATGATTCAAATGGCAGCTTTCGAGCAAAACAATTTGATAATCAAGAAAACTATTTGGAGATTAGCTTTTTCCCAAATATTGATATAACATCAGAGGAGACTTCTGAGGATTCTTGTCTGATTGGTCCAGGGCTTGGTGATGTGTATGTCATTGCTAAAAATTTACCATTAAAGCTTTCTTTGGCAGAAACATTTTCCCATAAGATTAAGAGTTCCAAATTATTTTATACAATTGTTTCTCCAGAGGAGGCAGGGTTTGGTCCTGATAAAAAATTTGAGATAATGATTGTCTCTGCAGCCGATCTTCGCTTTTTTGAAGAGGGGCATCCTGTTTTTGGGACATGGCAGCAATACGGGATTACTGATTCCTTCAGGGAACAACTTATTAAGATTAATCCGGGATGGGATAATGTTATCTCTCCATATGAAAAGGATTCTCTAAAGTATTTAACAGAGTTATCCCTTAATTCTAAGAACCAACCACTCCTGCCGGTTAGATGGAATCAAGAAATACTGCATCCACTTACAGTAGATTTAGAGATGGATATTTTACCCTCATTTGTTGAAAAGCTGCAGCTCTTTCTACCTAAAGGTACTGTCCCAATGAATATTACAATGAATTCTAAACCATATGCCAGGAGTACTATTCCAGAAGATACAATTCTTTCTATAAGTGATAATGAACAAGGGGATAAATTCCCGGATTTCTTTTCTTATGATGTTTATCTTGATAGATATTTTGGTACACCGCTTTTTATTACTAAGGATGATAAAACAACCCCTGCGGATATAAGGTCATTGCATGTGAGAAGTATTTCATCTTCTCCCCAGGAATTTTGGACAGGAACATACGAAACACCGATTATATCCGGACAGATTACAGCCATTGATGGTAAAATACCTCAGAATGCAATTATTTACCTGAAACAAAATGATAAAGTAATTAAAAAAGATGTAGCCAGTACAGATGGATTTTATAAGATTTCCGTACCTCTTGATGATAACGAATATAGCCTTTTTGTGCAATGTGCGGGGTATGAGGATGTAACCATTCCTGCCATTACCTTTTCTCCGGATAAAAGGAATGTGGTGGTTAATGCCTCTATGCCTGTAAAGCCTGAACCAAGGATAGAAATAGAGCCAATAAAGAAGATAGCACCTCAAATACCAGATAAAGAGATGGTGATAATTGAAGAAAAACTGCCGGCAAAGGTGCTGTCCTTGCCAGAGGTGCTACCTCCTGTGATGTTGTTGAAAAATAATGACTTTTCAGATAAGATGAAGAATTGGAACATCCTTCAAGAGGGTCTTGGGACAATGAAGATAATTGTGACAGATGATGATGAAAAAGCAGATGCAATTATACTTGATATACATCGGCAGAACTCTGAAAAGAATACGGGATCATTAGGAATAATGCAGGCTATCAATCAGAATGTTTCAAGATATAATCAGGTAAGCCTGTCTATGGATGTTAAGATTATTTCTCTTGAGGATGCAGTAACTGTAGAAGATGGCATATATCCTGTTGTTATAGAAATAGAGTATGCTGATAAGAATGGTAAAGCCTGTTTATGGAAAAAAATCTTTTCTGTTACGGATGGGGCAGACAGTAAAAAGATACCTGTTGATCAATGGATTACCTATGTTTCTCCAAATCTTGCAGAATTAAAGCCTAAACCACATACTATATCTAATATAAAGATGTATGGAAATGGATATGATTTTCACTTTCGGATTACAGGGTTGGTATTTGTGGCTAAGGAGATGGTTGGGGAAGCAGGGGTTAATCGGCAGTTGGTTGAAACAAGAGGCACAGAGGCTACAACTGGTTTCGAGAAAGCAACGGTTACGACAAAGTCGGCGGCAGTTGTTCCTGAGAAGGCAACGGTTACGACAAAGCCGGCAGTAGTTGTTTCAGAGAAGGCAACGGTTACAACAAAACCAGCACCTGTGGCTGCGATTGAAAAGCCCATAGAAACAAAGGGGGCAATCAAGAACTATAACTTCTCGTCTGATACAAAATGTTGGGACACATTGAAGGTTGGCAGCGGGCAGATAATGAATCTGTCTGTGGCAGGAGATTCGGGGTTGTATCCGCATGTGCTTGATATCAATCGACAGGGATCAGGCAAACAAAAGGGACTGCTTGGACTGAGCCAGAGCATCAACCTTGATGTTGCCACACATACACTTATTACCCTTTCAGCAGCCGTAAAACTACTCTCTGCTACACTTGAGAGCGATGGCAAAAAGGGTGGTGTGTATCCGGTAACATTGGAGATAACCTACAACGATAAAGCAGGAAAAGAGCATTCATGGAGGCATGGCTTCCTTGAGGTAGCACCTCTGGCAGCAGGCAAAAGGCTGAACTACCCTGAGATTGGAGAGATGGTTGCAGGCAATACATGGGTTGCATATAAATCAGCCAACCTGGCGAAGCTGAAGCCAAGGCCCAAGGCCAGCGGTCATTACCTGTGTAAGGGTGTATGGCGAGGGATGGGGGTTTCATGGACGGGTAACCAATCTTGTGCTTGCATCAGAATATGCACCGGATATTGTGATTTTGGAGGAAGTGCCAAAGCAGGAGTCAGGAGTCAGGAGTCAGGAGTCAGCTGAAAAGGCAACGGTTACGACGAAACCGGCGGCAGCTGTTCTTGAGAAGGCAACGGTTACGGTAAAGCCGGCAGCGGTTGTTTCCGAGAAGGCAATTTCAGTTGAGGAGGAGAAACCCAGTACCATGTCTCCAAATGAGATGAAGGAAATCCTTGAGCAGGTTGCCTTACCTGAAATAGGAACACTATCAACCAGTACAATTAAAAATAATAATTTTTCAGCAGGACTGCAATACTGGCAACCTATAAAAGGTGGAGATGGTGAATTAAGATTAAAGGTAGTGAAAGAAAGTTCAGAATATCCTTATGTCCTGGAATTTAACCGTAAGGATGGAGAAAAAACAAAAGGCAGATTGGGTGTCTCTCAGAATGTGAATCTTCCTGTAGCTGATAATAAATTGATTACAGTATCTGCCAATATTAAGGTACTTTCTGCTACACTTGATAGTGATGGCACGAGGGGTGGGGTGTATCCGGTAACATTGGAGATAACCTACAACGACAAAACAGGGAAAGAACATTTGTGGAGGCATGGCTTCCTTGCAGGGAAAAGGCTGAACTATCCTGAAATTGGAGAGATGGTTAGCAAAAACACCTGGTTTGCGTATAAATCAAGCAATCTGGCGAAGCTGTTGCCAAGACCGGCGGTTATTACCTGTGTAAAGATGTATGGAGAAGGATGGGGATTCCATGGACGGGTAACTAATTTTGTGCTTACATCGGAGGATGCGACTGATATCGTGATTCGTGAAGAGCAGTCAGTGGTCAGTGGTCAGCAGTCGGTTGAAAAGGCAACGGCTACCACAAAGCCAGCGGTAGATGTTTTTGAAAAGGTGACGGTTATGACAAAACCAACCGCAATTGTTCCTGAGAAGGCAACCGTTACGACAAAGTCAGCGATGGCTATTTCTGAAAAAGCAACGGTTGCAACAATACCGGCAGAAATTATTACCGAGGAAGCAATGGTTACAACAAAGCCTGTGGCGGCTGTTTCCGAAAAGGCAACAGCTATAGTAAAGCCAGCTGCAATTATTTCTGAGAAGGTAACGATTACAACAAAACCAGCCGCAGTTGTTCCCGAGGAAGCAACAGTTACAACAAAACCGGCGACAGTTGTCTCAGAAGAAGCAACAGATACGACAAAACCTGCACCTGTAGTTGAAGCCAAAAAAATACCCCTTGAAGAAACATCACAACCCTCTTCCCAGGATAATACTTCAGCAGAAAAAACACCGGAAACATTAATTAAAAATGGTGACTTTACCCATGAATTACAGGAATGGAAATGGATAAAAGAAGGCAGCACCTCTGGCAATGATGTGGGAATAACAAAGATAGAGGTTATTAATGAAAACTCTGATTACCCTTTTGTACTGGAAATAAATAGAACAGGGTCTGGTGGACAAAAAGGGGTTTTGGGGTTAAAACAAAAGATAGAGGAAAGAATAGATGACTATACATTATTAGCCATAGTAATGGATATAAAGGTTGTCTCCTCATCCCTTGAAGGCGATGGTACAGATGGTGGCGAGTATCCAGCATGTATTGAGGTAATGTATGAAGACCAAGCCGGGATATTTCATACATGGAAACAAGGATTCCTTTATGCAGGAAATATCAACTATCCAAAGATTGGGGTGAAGATTCCCTGTAATAAATGGTACCTCTATCTTTCTACAAATCTGACAAAGCTGGAGCCAAAACCAAAGATACTTGAAGAGATAAGGATCTATGGACAGGGACATGATTTTACTGCAAGAATAACCAACCTTAATCTTATTGGAGGAAAAATAACAATACCAAGACACGATGAGGATTGAGGAACGCCAGAGCACAGAGCGTGAAAATCAAAATTCACTGACTTGTGCAAACGGAATTTATGTAACTACTCAAAACATTGGGGAAAAGCATGTATTATAGCCACGGATTACACGGATTTAATTTCATATTAATCTGTGTAATCTATGGCTAAGTTATAAACAACTATTGTTTGTCAGTCGGCTGTCTTCTCCACAGGATATTGAGTAGTTACGAATTTATCAACAATTTAATCACCACTCAAGACATTTAACACACGAAAGACACGCGAGTTAACGAAATTTACACTAATTTTATCCGTGTTAATCCGTAGCATCCGTGTAATCCGTGTTCTATAATAAGGAGAATTTTATGCGAAAACTTTTTGGAACAGACGGAATAAGGGGTAAGGCAAATGTTGAGCCTATAACAGCAGAATTAGCACTTCATCTTGGACGGGCGGCAGCATATATCCTGCACAGAGGGAAAGACCGTCCCAATATACTTCTCGGAAAGGATCCGAGAATATCCTCAGATATGTTAGAGGCAGCATTATCCTCTGGAATTACTTCGGCTGGAGCGAATTGCCTCAAGGTAGGTATGCTTCCTACACCCGGGATTGCGGAAAATGTTCTGCAAGCAAATGCAGATGATATTATTCATCCTACAGGGATATATCTTGGCAGAATGATTGATGTTCCGAATGCTTTATCTCAATATCAAAAATTTCTCAGGCAAAGCGTTGATAATATAGCTTTAAGCGGGATGTCTGTCATTATAGATTGTGCTCATGGAGCGACATCTACTATTGCCCCTGAGTTATTTGAACAGATGAGAACAAGGGTAATTGCCCTGAACAATAAGCCGAATGGAACAAATATTAATCTTAATTGCGGCTCACTGTACCCGGAGATGATGAGAGAGGTTATCAGAAAACAGAAAGCTGATATAGGCTTTTGCTTTGATGGGGATGGGGACAGGGTTATCATTGTAGATGAAAATGGAGAAATAATCGACGGTGATTTTATTATCATGGCTTGTGCAAAACACATGAAAGAGACCAAGAGATTAAAAAATAATACCGTTGTGGTTACTATCATGAGCAACATTGGTTTTCATATCGCTTGCAGGGAAGCCGGTATAACCGTACATGAAACAAATGTAGGCGACCGATATGTATCAGAAGGAATGCTTGTCTCTGGAGCGAATCTTGGCGGAGAACAGTCAGGGCATATTATTTTCTCTGACTATCATACCTCTGGGGACGGAATCCTGACCGCTCTTCAGGTGCTTAAGCTGTTGAAAGAAACAAAACAGCCTGCATCAAGCCTGAGAAGAGTTATGAAAAAATTCCCTCAGGTATTGTTAAATGTACCTGTAAAAACAAAACCACCCCTTGAAGATATGCCGGAGATACAAAAAGCCATACGCGATACAGCAGATATTCTTAAAGATTCAGGCAGGGTTTTAGTCAGATATTCTGGAACAGAGATGAAGTGCAGGGTTATGATTGAGGGTGAGGATTATAATCAGATAAATGAATTAGCACAAAAGATTGCTCAAAAAATAGATGTCCTGAAATGAAGGAGAGGAGAGGCACTATGAACAAAGCTAATTTTTTAACAGAGAGAGAAAAAAGAATAGTTAATAGATTTTCTCTTGGTGTTCGCTAAAAACATCAAGAGATTTTCTTTTTGGGTAATCGGATTAAACGGATTTATCGGATTTTATTATTTTTTTATCCGTTCAATCCGATTACAAAAAAAAAGAGAAATCAGATAAATCCGTTTACCTAAATTAACACCTTTGTGGTAACCATTGATGTTTTTGACGAACACCAAGAAAATGTCGATAAACCACAAAACTCTATTTACTCGCAGCATCCCCGCTGGTTAGGTGCAGCAACGGGTTATATAATTAAATATGTCTTTTGCCGTCTTTCCCTTTTTTCTATCTGGTCCCGATTTGCAACAACGGCTCAGCAATTCCCGATGAACAAGAACCACTATCAAAAGGGTTCAGGCTGACAACGGCTTGAATATTGTTTCCCATTGTTTGTTGGCTGATAAAAGATAATCTTTCCTATGCAAGCTAATTGAATGAATAAGAACTCAACAACAGCCCTCAAAATATATGAATAATATAGCAACATTGCCGAGAAATCGGCGATAGATAAAAATGTGCGATTGCTTGCCCAGAGCTTGCATGGATATACCACACACCGGGTAGGGCAGGGGCTTCACAGCCCCTTTCCCCCTAAGAACCGTACGAGATAGTTTCCCATCATACGGCTCAAGCCTCTGTAAGGTCTTATTTTACTAAGCCCCGGCAGTTAATTGTTAGTTTATTGGGCGTACGTTGCTGTAAGTTTTCCTCATTATAAAATAGTCAAAATATTTGGGATTAAATGGGTTGGCTT
>JACQYP010000021.1 GCA_016208205.1 Candidatus Desantisiibacteriota bacterium
CGATAATCCGTTGCTTTCTCTCATGCCTAAAAAAACCTAAAATAAATCTTGCTTTCATTTTACCAGACTATAGCTTATTCTAATTGAAGAAAATTATGTTTCCGGCTGAAGCAGAACAACTTTGTCCATGCTTCGCTGAATTTCTTGGCTTCCTCGCTAATTTCAATTTGATACGAATTATCATGTTTGCAAATCCAAACTTCTTTATGATCAATAATTTCTTCTTTCCAATCATACTCCTCAATATATTGTTCAAAGGTTTTTAAATTTCGAGCGATTTTGTTGTTTATGTTTATGATAGTAGGACTCGTTTTATTCCCAACGGTTATATCGCCACCAGCAGATATTGAACTGCCTGCTTTTATAAAAGGGGCAGAATTTTTGTGTTTATCAGGAAAAAATATTTTCTTATTAAAAAAACCGATTATTGAAATGATAACCGTAGCAATGAAAATGGCAATTGAGACAATAGCTTGGTGATTTTCTAATTGGAAAAAATTTATTCATAATTTTAGACCTCGTAAATTCATGTGAAAATTTTTAGTGGTGTCCCACGACAACTTAAAATGCAACTCTAACCTTCCGAAATATAAGGTGAGATGCGACCACAAAGGAGGGAACTAAGAATATCCCTTCTTTTGAACCATACCACAATTTCAAGTAGTGTCCGATGCATGATTTGTTACTACCGCACCTTTTTTTGTTTCTCCCTTTTTTTGCATACAGTTTCCTGTAGACCCTCCATCATGCTTGAAGGTTCAATAACAGACCATTCAGAACGATTATCATCCCAAGAGGATAATACATTTCCATCATCACTATGGTCAATACTTGATAATACCCTATACATATTTTTTGAGCAATCTATTTCATCTAATGAATTTTGATAACCATAATCCTCGCTCCCTTTCTCAGGTATTTTCATTATCCATACCCTGATAATATTGCCAGAGAGATAGGATAGAGTTTTGGTATCTATATACCAATAGCCTCCTGATACATCATTACCAATAAACTCCCATCTTTTATCTATAAACATACCATTTGGACCATATTCTTTTGTTTCAATCAGCTTATCATCTTTGTAATTCGATTCTGCCCGCAAATTCCCATTTTTATAGTAACCCTTGCATATACCCTCCAACTTACCATCTTTGTAGTTCCATTTCAACCACAAATTCCCATTTTCATCGTACCACTTTTTTATACCTTCCAGCTTACCATCTTTGAAGTTCCATTCTTCCTGTAACTTCCCACTTTTATAATATCCCTTAACCATCCCATCGGAAATTTTACCAATTGTTTTTACAACTGTCTCATTTTTATCAAGTATCTCCCTTGCCACTTCCTTCCCATTGACATAATAAACCACTGCATTTGTTTTACCATCAGATAGTATTATAGTTTTTCCTACCGTTTCGGCAAAAAGAAAGGTTGGCATTAACATTAACAAGAAAAACATTGCATTCTTCATCATTTTAACAACCTCCTCATATAATTGTTTGTAGTAACCGCATCCCCGATCGGGTCGAGGACAAGTTTATGCGGTTGTTTGTCTTAACTCCACCCGCTAAAGCGGGTTACTACGAACAATACCTCCTTGTACATTTTAGCATTGGTAGCCGCAATTGCCAGCTAAAGCAAGCAATAACATCGCCCCTTTCTTGCAAAGCAAATTCTACATTCAAGGTTTAGGCATGATTCAAAACTGTTTACCACAGGGTTGCAAAGACACAGAGAATTACATCCCCCTAACCCCCTTTTCTAAGGTGGAATTAGAGAAATACAATCCTCTCTTGAGAAGGGTGGCTGCTAAGAATGTAGGTGCAAGACCTGCCCCTACGAGGAGGGCGTGTAATTTTCCACTTACCCACTCAGTTTATTATCCTGATTTGTTCCATGCCGGAAAATGTAATCATTGCATGCTTTAAGCCTCTTCATAGAACATCCTCAATTATACCACAAAACTCATCATATTGCAATAGAAAGAATTAGAAGGGCAACCGCAAGGGTTGCCCCTACGCACATTGTAAAATTTCACCTGCAAAATCAAATGACACAATAAACCCTAAAACATCATATTGCCGTAGGGGCAGGTCTCGCACCTGCCCTCTTTCCCTATTCTGTGCAACCGCAATGAGGGCAACCGCAAGGGTTTGCCTCTACAATCGTATAATGCCTTCCTCAAACAGACAGAATTCATGGAGTTTTTGACGCAACAACTACTTGGGAATGTAACTATTCAGCCACGAATTAACACTAATGGACACGAATGAGAAGAAAATCTCGTATAATATCCCCATGTAACTACTCAGCAAGGGGAATTTACCACGAAGAAACAGAGAAGAATTTAGCCGCAGATTACGCAGATTACGCAGATTGTTAGAGAAAGAATATAATTATGTCGTGCTTTCGTGATAATCTTTTCCCTCTTTTCCTTATTAATCTGCGTAATCTGCGTAATCTGCGGCTAATCTTATGTTTGATTCTGTGGTGAATTCCTTTGCCTGAGTAGTTACGATTCCATAATATAATATCAAAAGCAGCTTAATTTCTGGGAGAGGAAAAAGATGAGTGGAAAGGAGTTAGTAACCGTTCACAGTGGATAGATACAAAAGAACAGCTCTTATGCCCGTGGAGACCGAAAGGAAGGGTTCGGACACCTGAGGGGGAGATTCCTGCATACGCAGGAATGACAGCAATATACGGTGTCAGTTCAACCCCAATCCCTCTCTCTATACTTTAGTGTGGTCAAAGCAATAAACCTTCTTCATAGAACCTGAAGGGCGATTATCTACTGTATTTCACATAGAACCCAAAAAATATGCTCTGTGGTAAATTTCAACTGCACAGGTCGAAAATAATTTCCTCTACCGTTCACTGACCAATGCCTAATAAAAACTGTCAATCCTCTCTCAACTTTCTAATCGTCTCTGCCACCTGTTTCAGTCTTGCCTCAAATGCGGCATCAACAGCATTAATTACTGTTCCTGTCCATTGGGGCTTGGTTCTGGCCAATTCTGTAAGTTTGATGAGTTCATTTAGGGCAGCTTTTATGTCTCTGCCAAGCATTCTGACATCTCCGGTGATTGCAGTAATTGCAGGTAGGGTTTCCCTTTTCAGCTCATTCGTTACATCCCCTACCTTTTCTATAAACTCTATGGCTTCATGCAGTTTATCCGGATAGGTAGACATATAATGCCTGACCTTTCTTAACTGGATCAATTCCCACCAGAAAAAGGTAATCATCAACCCCCAGACTACTGATACCACTAAAATGATAGAAAGTAAAACTATTAACAAGATATCCATGATGTCAATACCTCCTGATTTGTATTTGAGACAGATAGGTACACAGGCAGAGCCTATCCTACTTGTTGTTGCTTCCGGTGTTTTCTTTGTGCATTTGTGCCTTTGTGGCGTATTCAACCTGCTCGTGCCAAATAATTAAAGGCAAGAAAATAATTTTGCCATAATTGATCCGTAGAGCCATATTCATTATCAAAAGCAAAATAATCAGCCAGAACCTCATAAACACGGGTTAATTCTCTGAGCCGTTTTTTATTTTTTTGATCAGAAATAGTTAAATGCAGCAGTTCTAATGCTCGTTCAAAAGCCTGCCGGCTATATTCAAGATTATTTTTATTTTTCCAGTTAATGGTTCGATTTATCTCACTTCCGATATTAGCCATTTGACACGGAAATGAAAGTTCAAACCATTTACCATTAGCCAGATCTTTGTGTTGGTAACTCATTTTCCCACCAATTTATCGACTATAATCTTTATTATTTGTCTAATTTTTGGATCATCTACCCCTCTACTGCGATTATTTTGAGAAGGTCTGAGATTAATCATTGAATCAAATTCAATAAAGTCATCTCCCTCAAGTTCTGTATATAAATTAATACCCCAGAGATTGTTCTGCTTTGACCCATTCTCCAAAAGCAAAGCCTCTTCATCAGAATGAAGCTCAGCATCAATTACCATAATCTCATTCTCAATGTCAACAACAGCCTTGACGAGATTACCAAACCCATTGGCAGCTATTTCCCTTAATTCTTTAAGTTCTATTCTTTCACTTATAATTTTCATTTTACCTGCTTTTCTTCTATTTTTGAGATATTTGGTGGTGTTTTATTTGTAACTGTCCACCGTAAACAGTTACAGTAATCCCTCAATAAACCCAATCGATTTCATGGGAAATGCCAGATATTGACTAAGAAAATAAAGCGTAAATTCCTTCATTTCCTCCATTAATTGAGCCGAAACAGGATATTCTTGCAATCCTTCTACTTTCTCAGAGATTAATCTTTTTGTTAATTCAATTACATCATACGGTACCTAAATCCAAGCATACAAAGCAGCTTGAAACAAAAGGAATAAAGGATAATCCCTCCTGTTTCGTGTTCAAGCCAGGTTAAGTATTTCAGAATAAGCCTGAATATCCTCTCATCCTGATGCGTGCCATTTATCAGGTGTTCTATCAACTCCAGGAGGAATGAGCCATATACTATCCTTTCCAGATTCTCCCGTATCCCTTGAAACGATTTTACAATCTCGGTTTGTGAGATTGTTTTCAGCTCATTCTTCTCGTCTCCATGAAACATAACCTTGATACATGTAAAAGGCATGGTGCTTGAGCCAAACCTGGTGTTCAGCCTTTTAACACCCTTAGCCACCCCCCTTATTTTTCCAAATTCCATGGTATAAAGGGAGACAATCCTGTCGCTTTCACCCAGGTCCCATGTTCGCAACACAATCGCATTTGCCTTGTATAATGGCATAGTTCCTCCAAAGGGAAAGTAAAAGGTAAAAAGGAAAAGGGAAAAGGGGAAATAGTTTGAGGTTAATTCTTGTTCCTTACTTTTTCCTTTTTACCTTTTACTTTCCCTCCCTTCATATCCATTTCTTATGCTTAAAAAACATAAATAGTCCAGCAGTTGTCCCAAGCATTAATGTCCAGACAATAATTAACCCATGTGATCCTGCTGCAAACTCCGGCATAGGGATATTCATCCCATAATAACTCGTGATTAGGGTTAATGGCATCACGAATGTTGAAATAATCGTCAACACCTTTATTATAGCATTTAATTTCGTAGATGTTCCAGAGAGGTATACCTCTAAGGTATTGGTTAATAACTCCCGATACATGTCAAGCATATCCCCTACCCTGAGCAGATGGTCATAGACATCCCTGAAATATACAAGATGTTTGTGTTCAATAAAAGGGATATCCCCTCTTGAAAGCCGGGAAATAATCGTTCGTTGAGGGATAATAACCTTACGCATAGAAAGGATAACTCGTTTTAGATGCAGGAGACGTTCCATATTCTCTTGTGTTGGATCTGCCAATACATCCTCTTCAATCTGTTCTATCTGGTCGTCTATTTGTTCTGCTAATGGGAAATAACCATCCACGATTCTGTCAAGGATAGCATGAAAAAGAATATCCATGCCTTTAGTCAGGGCAAGAGGATTTTGCTTTATCTTTTCTTTAACTACATTTATTGCCACAGATGGTTGTTCATGAACTGTAAGCACAAAATTTTTACCCAAAAAGGTATTTATCTCAAACATTTCCATATCATCTTCAATGCTTGCCCGATTAATAATCCCATGAACCGTGATAAAACAATATGTCTCGAAATCTTCTATCTTGGGCAGATTTTGTGGAAAGATACAATCCTCAATGGAAAGCTCGTGGAATCCAAACTCCTGTAAGATAGCTACATCCTTATCGTCTGTGTCTTCTATGTCAATCCACAAAAAGCATTTCTCATCCTTCAAAACATCCCTTATGCTTATCCTTTCATATTCAGTAATAATCTTGTTGTCTGAAACAAGAAAACAGCAATTTAGCATCTCAGCCTCCAAGAAAAAGTAGAATTATCAATTATTAATAATTGATAATTCTACTTTTTCACTATCCTCACCTTTTCAATAGTCTTTTCAGTCGCCTCAATAATGGTTATCTCCAGATTCTCATACATAAACGACTCGCCTATCAATGGAATCCGACCAAGGCGTTCCATAATAAATCCAGAGATGGTCTCAAAATCTCCTTCCGGAAGATTTACCCCTTGAATTTCGTTTACCATTTCAATATTTGCATAGCCGTCAATCAGGAATGTGCTTTCATCTTTTTGTTTAACAGGATTTTCTTCTGTTTCATATTCATCATGAATCTCACCAACTATTTCCTCCAGCACATCTTCCAGTGTTACCAATCCATCTGTTCCACCATATTCATCAACAACAATGGCTATTTGTATCCTTTTCTTTTGAAATTCCTCAAGCAAGTCATCAACCCTTTTTGTAGCCGGGATAAAGTATGGGAATCTAATCAAATCCACAGCAGAAATCCATCCATCTGCCTTTCCCCAGAAATTAAGTAAATCCTTGATATAAAGGATACCGATAATATTATCAATCGTTTCGTCATACACAGGAATCCTTGAACAATGGTATTGGCCAAATATCGTCAATATCTCATTCATATTTGCTTCAACAGGTACACAAATCATGTCTGTACGAGGGGTCATCACCTCTTTTACCCTTGTCTCTGAAAGCTCCAGCACATCACCAATCATTTCTTCTGCTTCCTCTTCTATTGCCCCGTGTTTTTCACACTCTTCTATAAGGAATTGAAAATCCTTTTTAGTTAAAAACGGGCCATCTTTTTTACCTCTGATGATAGAGCCAAGGAGCAGAGTAATCAGGCTTACTATAGGACGAAGAAGATTAGACCATACCCTTATTGGATATATCAGGGTTAATATCAGCTTAGTGCTATGATGACGAAATATGGTTTTGGGGATTATTTCCCCAATTAAAACGACAGTAATGGTCAACCCCATCTCTACTTGAACTGCCCACTCTTCAAACAGGTATGTAGTTATACAAGAGGCAGTAATAATAGAGATATTAATCCCTACCAGCATCCCGGTTAAAAACCGCGGGAGGTCATTAAGTATCTCTGTGGCAATAAGGGCACGAGCATTACCCTTTTCAGCCAGATTCTTAAGCCTGACCTTATTAATAGAAAGAAATCCAATCTCTGTTCCGGAAGAAAATCCTGCAATAATTATACATGTAAGAACCACTGACAGTCCTAACCATATCTCCATTATACTTCCATCCTGCATCTACCGGATTACGAAGCGAGACGCTTCGTCTACTTGCCTGGTGATTCCTCATGAATCTCCCCTACAATCTCCTCCAGCAAATCCTTCATGCTTACAATACCTACTATCTCATTGGCTGCATTCCTTACTACAGCTATCTGGAGCTTTTTGCGTTGGAATTCTTTTAGTAATTCATTAATCATCAGGGACTCTGAAACATAACAAGTGGTTCTGAGTAATTTTAGTATTTTATCCTGATTAATACTTAATCCATCTCGCAACATCTCAATGACATCCCCAGCATAGAGTATGCCGATGATGTTATCTGCTGTATCCTTAAATACAGGCACCCTTGAATGCCGTTTTATTGCCTTTACTATCGTTTCCCATGAGTCCGCTGCATTAATAGAGATTATCTGCTCTTTGGGAATCATGACCTCTTTTACCATGATATCGCCAAATTCAAAGATACTGTGGATAATCCTTCTCTCCTGTTCATCCAGCACACCTTCTTTTTTCCCAACCTCAACCATTGTTCTCAATTCTTCTTCAGTAACAATCTCCTTTTCATCCTTCTTGAAATAATGGTGTTTTTCTATCAATCTCACAACTACGCCTGTTATCCCCACAATTATCACCTGAAACGGTGTAAAGAGCAGGTAAAACATCCTTATCGGACGGGCTATCCATGGGGCTATTTTTTCACCCTTTGTTGCACCCATAACAATAGGTATTATCTCACCCAGAAAAAGAATCAGACCGGTCATGACAGCAATGGCAAAGCCTGTACCAATTGCCTTACTTATCCCTATCCTTTGACAAATATCTATGGCTATCATGGTTCCCAGGGCAGAGGCAGCAATATTGACAAGGGTTGTCCCTGAAAGCAAAACAGTTAGAAGTCGATGCGGCTCCTTGAGTAATCGAGGAATACATGCATCCTGATGCATCTGTTTTACCTTTATCCTGTCCAAAGAGAACAAGGCTGCCTCTGAACAGGAAAAGAACGCAGAAGCACCTATCAATAGGATTAAGCTAATTATTTCTATGGTCAGCATTGTTTCACCTGATTATTTAGGCTGTTAGGCTGAAGGCTGAAGGTTTGGAGGAATAAATTCCTCTCTTCTTTATTTTCCTAACAGCCTTCAGCCTGTATTCTCACCTGCACATAAGAAATATAATCAATGTCATCCCGCTGCCGATAAAGGCTCCGACAAGTACCTCTACCGGTGTGTGTATTTTTGCCCTGATACGGCTATTAGCAATTAATACAGTTATAATAAATACCAGCAGAGAAACTGAGATATCCTGACTGATAAATGTTGTTGAAACCCAGATAGAGGAAGCCACAGCCGTATGCCCGGATGGCATCCCACCCCTTAAAAAGGAATACCATCCATATACAGCCTTGATAGCAATAACCATAATAACAACTAATGCAAGGCTGACAAAGGTGATATGGATTGTTGGCGGAGCAGCAGGCAAGAAGCCATTACTCATGTTAAATCGCTGATACAAAATAAGATATCCTACAGCCAGAGCATTTATTGTTGCAATTAAAACCGCACCGGCACCAATATCCTTTGCCGTGCCTGCCAATGGATGATGAGAGTCAGTAATCAGATCCACTATGGTCTCCACAGCCGTATTGAACATCTCGCTTATTAATACTAATGAGATGGCAAAGAACAAGGCTACCAGTTCTAATCGGCTAAGATTAAGAAACAAACTGGCAATAAGAACAACAACCGCTGCAATTACATGAATTTGCATGTTTCTCTGCGTTTTCAACCCATGAATTACACCGGCAATAGCATAGTTAAAGCTATCTATTATGCCGTGAAAGAATTGCATCTTGCATTGCCTCCTGAATCGGTAATCAGGTGATCGGTGATATTGCTAACCGATTACCATTCACTGATTACCCTCCACCAACTCCATCTGCCTCTTGCACATCTCGTCCTGTTCCCAATCATCCGCAGAATGGTCATATCCTATTATGTGCAGTAACCCATGAATAAGCAATATCTCCAGTTCTTTTTCAACTGGATGATGACATCCCTCTGCCTGTCTTAAAGCTGTCTCTACAGAGATAATAATCTCTCCAAGGGCAACAATACCCGAAGGATTGCTGCCATCTGTAGTAGCAAGCACCTTCAGGTGCGTTTTAGGTTCTCCAAGAGCAACAATATTCGAAAGATTGCTGCTATCATCAGCAAACCTAAAAGACAGAACATCCGTCGGCTCATCTATACCCCTATATCTTTTGTTTAGCTCATGAATAAAGGCATCATCACAAAAGACAATACTTACCTCATCGGCTTTTATTTCTTCAGACTTTAATACCCTTCGAACAATGCCCCTGACTGATTTCCTTTTTATTGGGACTATTTTTTGATTATTTGCAATCAATATGTTCATGTAACTGCCTCCATGGTAGAATTATTAATTACAGACCTCGTGATTCCACATATGAAATGCAGCTAATTTTTGGACACATTCAGCTCAAAAACAAGCTACCTCAAGTAACTAAGTACTTAAGATACAGCATATCATGGTATATATTGGTAGTCCCAAATGTCCAATTAGTCTCCGGATACTCAACCCTTGAATGATACATAGTTGTCAGGAGTCTGGTCAGGACATTTCCTATTTTGGTCAATTCCTTGAGGGTAAGGTCGCATTCATCAAACTCCCCATCTGTAAAGTAGTTATCGATAACCTTTTTCACCATTTCTTCAATTCTTGCAGCCGTTGGTTTGGGAAGGCTTCTTGAGGCTGCTTCCACAGAATCAGCCAGCATAACAATGGCAGCCTCTTTATGCTGCGGTTTTGGACCTGGATACCTGAATTCACTCATGCTCACATCATCATCCTCTTCCTGTCTTTGTTTTTGTGCCTGATAAAAGAATGTCAACAATGTTGTTCCGTGATGCTGCTGAATGATATCCATTACCTTTGATGGCAGATGGTATTCCCGGGCTATCTCCATACCATCCTTTATGTGTGATTTTATAACAGAAGCACTTAGACTTGGATTTATATCATCATGCTTATTCTCTGCTGTCTGGTTTTCTGCAAAATATGTGGGACGAATTATCTTGCCAATATCATGGTAATATCCTCCAACCCGGCAAAGAATAGCATTAGCCTTTACCTCTATAGCTGCTGATTCAGCCATATTCCCAACTAACAGGCAATGGTGATATGTTCCAGGTGCCTCAAGCAAAAGCTTTTTCATGAGAGGGGTATTTACATCTGAAAGCTCAAACAATTGAAAGTTGGTTGTAACATTGAACAATTTTTCCAAGTATAAAAGCCCCACAACAGCCAGCATCGTAGATATGCCTGCATTAATCAGACAACCCCAGAAGAGGTCGTGTCCAATATTCATAACATCCTGTTCTATAATGGAATAGCCAATAATAATAATGGCATTGGCTATGGCAATAATTGCCCCAAGCCGCAAGATATCACGGAGCATCCTTGATGATGAGGAAAGGGTATATATGGCACTCAATCCACCGGCAAGGAAGAAAAGAACAAATTCAAACCTGCCGCCAATCAAAAATCCCATTAAAATACTCAAGAACAGGGTAATAAATACAGCAAGCTCTTCATTAAACAAAATGGATAGAATAATAGAGACAGTTGCCATGGGTATGGCGTATATCGGCAGATTAAAATAAAGCATTACCTTGCACAATGCCGCTGCCATAAGAATAATTACCCCAAGCATCAATAAATTTTTGGTTGAAACAATATCAGCCTGATATTTGTAAAGATAGCCTGTTCCAAGGATAATCAGGCTATAAAGCAGTACCAGAAATC
>JACQYP010000022.1 GCA_016208205.1 Candidatus Desantisiibacteriota bacterium
GTGCCTTTCCTTAGCTTTTCTTATCATATCTTATATTTGTTATCTTTACTGGCTTATTCTCATATATATCAAGCAATTATTCTTGTCCCCCAAAGCACAGAATTAAGTTTTCTTCTTAACCTCCCATGATAATATAAGATACAACGATTACATTCATACTGCCATTTGTCTTAAATAGAATAGATGTATTTTCCTATTGGCCCATAACATAAGACATTGCTTAGGGTTTATTCCTTTTAATAATTTTTTGAAAAAAATTATTGACAAGGGTGATAATAATAGATATAATAATTTCATCATCTATGATTTAACTCGAAAAATTGATGGACTTAATTTTTAGTCCGCTTTATATATATTTTTGTAGAACCACAGGGTAAAAGAATGCTATCATACCAAGAATTTGCATTATAAAACGAAGTATGCCTTTTTCAAAAAGGACAAGGTTAGTAGCATTCATTATATTTGCATAGCTGTGGTTTTTTTATTTATTTAATACCAACTGAATATCAAAATGGGAGGAGAGGCTATAAGTCTCTCCTTTTTTTGTTGATAGGGCGTAACTACTCAGATTCATAGTTCAAAGGTTCAAGGTTGGAGAGCGATGAGGCTTGTCCCTGCGAATGCAGGGAATTGAACGGGTCGAAGATGTGGAGTTTATTCGACTCAAGAAATATGAAGCTTGTCCCTGTGAATGCAGGGAAATGCAAGGTGTCTAACTGTGAAGGGAGACAACCTGAATAGTTACGGTAGGGTATATAATATAGAATAGAAGTAAGCGTTCAGACATCCGTGGTCAACCTTCAGTAGATGGTTGAATAGTTACGAAGATGAATGTTTGCTAAAAAAACCCCTTAAGAGCATGTTAAGCATCTTAAGGGGAATGAGAAGTAAAAAAAGGAAATCTAAGGACACCCCGACAGGTTATCTTAGTCATTGTATATGATGTCAGACCTCGTGAATTAGCTTCGAATGTCAAAGGGTAAATCAATGAAACACAAGGGGTTGCAAGATAATTGGACATTTGGGACTACCAATATATACCATGATATGCTGTATCTTAAGTACTTAGTTACTTGAGGTAGCTTATTAATTCTGCCACTTGAGAATCTCTGGGGAGGGATTTGGCAATAGGAAGGTGAGGAGAATGAATGGTTTTTATGGAATGATTGGAAATTCACCCGAGATGCAAAGGGTGTATAAAGATATCGAACTATCTGCTAAAGCAGATATTCCAGTTCTTATTCAGGGAGAAACAGGGACAGGTAAAGAGCTGGCTTCCAGGGCAATTCATGAATGCAGCGGTAGGATAAGTGCTGCGTTTATTCCGGTTAATTGTGCAGCTATACCACGAGAATTAGCAGAAAGTGAGCTTTTTGGTCATGAAAGGGGTGCTTTTACCTCTGCCCATCGTGATCGAAAGGGAAAGATTGAGTTGGCAAATAAAGGCTCTATTTTTTTGGATGAGATTGGGGATATGGATATATTTTCACAAGCAAAACTTCTCAGGGTATTAGAAGAAGGAACTATTACCAGGGTTGGAAGTGAAAAGCCTATATCTGTCAATACCAGGGTTATTTCAGCAACTAACAAGCAATTAGTCAATAATATCCAAAAAAAGACCTTTCGTGAGGATTTGTACTATCGTCTTGCTACCTTTCAGATTTTCCTGCCTGCATTAAGGGAGAGACGATCTGATATTCCTTTTCTTGCTGAATATTTTTTGTCCAAAGCAAACGATCAATTCCAAAAGGATGTAACCACGGTTCATCCCAATGCAATGGAGAGATTAGTAGAACATAATTGGCCCGGAAATGTTCGGGAGTTTAAGAATATTATTACACGGGCAGTCATCTCTTGTAAGGGTTCATACATTACTCTTGATGATATTGCCATCTCTCTGCCCTATCTTGATCGGATTAAACCAAATACTTCTGTTTTGCAAGATCCCATGTGGCTCAGCTTTTCTAATGAGACATCCTTGAATACAATGGAAAAAGAAGCCATTAGAAAAATGCTTGGCAACAATCAAGGGAACAAGAGAAAAACTGCAGAGGCATTAGGGATTGGACGATCTTCTCTTTACTGGAAGTTAAAAAGGTATGGATTGAGTTGAAAATAGGGGCGGACATGAAGTGTTCGCCCCTACGCAAAATTTATATTGCAAATTCTCAAAAAATGATGTATCATATCATTTATGAAGAAGTTTCAAACCTTGAGTCTTAAGCTGATTATCAGCATTATTTTTTGCCTGTTATCAAATATTGCCATTGCTTCATCTGGGCTGATGATCCTTGAGAGCAGAGATATTCCAGGGATGAGAGATTGCATCGCCAGACTTGAGGCAAATGGTGTCAGGGTAGTTCATGTCTTTCCACCCTGTGTGGTAATCGGAGATTTCTCCTCTGCCTCTGCGTTCTCCGCGTCTCTGTGTGAAAATTCTGCCTCTGGCGTAGGGGCAGGTTCTAAACCTGCCCTTTATCAAGATAAAGTGCCTGATGATGTCATCCAGAGCATACCCCCTGCCTCAGCCATAGGCATAATGGTCTGGAATGCTCAGTTTATTCCTCCTACAACAAAAGCACCAATATTATCTACAGAAGAATTGCCCCCACCTGCAAATGATTGCCGTATTCTAAAAAAACAATCCTCACTTACATCTGCCCCTTATTTAAATGCACCACCCTATGGCGGTGAGTTTTATGATACCTCAAGTTATATGGCCGGCAAGATAGCTGTGGGGATTATTCTGCCTGAAAGCCTCGGAAATACAGAAAACTGGACAACTGATGAGGTAAATAAGGTCATCAGTGAGATACAGACAGCTATGGATTGGTGGGCAAGCATCCAGCCGGACAGCCGGCTTTCCTTTTATTACGATATTCATACCCCGTTTACCGACACTAAGAGTGTAAAAATAAGTAGTGAACCAATCAATACAAGTAATGAAGAGACATGGATTAAGCAGGTAATGAATACACTCGGTTATACAGAGTCGGGTAAGGATTATTTTTATTATGTATTTGACTACAACAATGATATTCGGGATATGTTTGGCACACACTGGGCTTTTACTATATTTGTAGCTGATTCGAGCAATGATACAAATGGGTGTTTCCCTGATAATGGTTTTGCTTATGCCTATATGGGCGGGCCATTTATAGTTATGACTTATGATAATGGGAACTATGGAATTGATCATATGGATTCTGTCTGTGCTCACGAAGCAGGACATATCTTTTATGCCTTGGATGAGTACTCCGGAGCATCGTCAAAAACCGAACGCAGCGGGTATCTGAATGTAATTAATTCCAACCATGAGAGTAATCCCGCAAGTGTTCCATGCATCATGAAGGGGCTTACCTCCCCATTTGCCAATCATCAGGTATGTTACTACACCCTGGGACAGCTTGGGTTGTGGGATACAGATAATGACCATATCATAGATGTGCTTGACTCGCCACCCCAGATTTTCCTTTCGCCATATTCTCCTGACCCAACATCAAATCAGAACCCAATATATATTGGACATGCCCAAGTCACGGCTGTGCCCAATAAAAACCCACAAGAACAACCACCCATTAATGATATAACCATCAACACCATCTCGAATATCCAGTACAGGATAAATACTGACCCCTGGTTATCTGCTACAGCCTCAGATGGTGTATTTGATGAGCCGGAGGAGGATTTTACCTTTACCTTGTCCAGATTGCAGAATGGAACATATACCTTTGGCGTCCGAGCTATAGACTCTGTTGGTAATATCAGTAATTATGCCACAGATCTCCTGACCATTGAGACATATAACCATGCACCGGGCTCATTCTCCCTCATCTCTCCGGCTGATACCTTTGTTATTGGCGTGCTTAAACCTGAATTTGATTGGGAGGATGCAATTGATATGGATCCGGACGATGTTGTTTCATATACCTTATGGTATGCAAAGGATATAGATTTTACTGCCAGAACAGAGGTATCCGGGTTGTCCATGAGCAAATATATTCCAACTGTTGATCTTGATGATAATTCAACATACTACTGGAAGGTATGTGCTGTTGATAAAAGCGGCAATAGAACATGGAGCAGGCAGACGAGGTCATTTTCTACCAAAAAGATTACCATAACAATTGAAGCAACTTTATCTTGTTCTGCAAACGAAATACCCACTACCCCGGTAGTTGGTGACATAAATAATGATGGCTGCCCGGAGATAGTTTTTGGCGGCATTCCTACTCAAGACTCATTTACATCAAGCCATCTTTATGTGTTTAAAAAATATGCGAATAATAGCATAGAAGTAGTCTGGTGCAAAAGCACAAACGGTGCCTGCCTTGGTGTCAGCCTTGGTGACTTAAACAACGACGGCAAACCTGAGATAGCTGCCTATACCTATAATCAAGCCTTGAACAGCGGTACCCTGTCTGCCATAAATCCTGATGCAAGTATTCGTTGGGCAACCCCTATACCTAACAGGACACCCTTTCATCCTGATAATTTGTACCAACGGGATTCAAACCTCGGGGATGTAAATGGTGATGGATGTGCAGATGTAGTTATCAATGCCTGTGATGGAAGCCTATGGGTTATAAGCGGCAAGGATGGAAAAGAGATATGGCACAAGGAATTCTCCGGCAATTGGACCGGTTATTGCGGCAAAACTGCTGTTGTGGATCTTGATAATGATGGAAAATCTGAGGTGATTATCGCTACAACCAGCCATCTGGGGGTATATCGACATGACGGCAGTTTATGGTGGGAGACTGAAGGGTGTGATTTTGCCATTGCCGACCTTGATGGGGATAAAAAGCCGGAGATAGTAATCATTGGCTATGTTGGTTCTGTACGGGCATATCGATACAATGGCAGGGCTTTCTGGTCACAAAAATATAGCCTTGATGCTGCAGTCCCTGCTATAGCTGATATTGATGGAGACGGGAAACCGGAGATAATCCTGCCTGTTGAGAATAAATACATCTGTAGTCTCAATGGAGAGGATGGCAGCCTCTTGTGGAAAACAGAAAATCTAAACATGGGGATATGGGAAAATGGAGATATGGTAATCACTGACCTCAATGATGATGGTCTCATGGAAATAGCAGGCATGTCGCAGGAGAAGGCGATTGTTTTGATAGATGCCAAAACAGGCAAGGTAATTGTTAATCTGGATATAAATATTGACTTTGCCAGTATGTCGCCTGTGGTAGCTGATGTTGATAATGATGGTCATGCTGAGATCCTTGTCCCCTCAGGGGCAGGCACTGATGCTGAGTACAAGGGGAAACTGATTGTCCTCGGGTGTGATACTCTTTGGAAGGGCTGCCGTAAGGTATGGAATCAGATCTCTTATTATATGACCAATATCGATGCCGAGCTTTTGCCTACAACAGACCTTAGCCCATGGCTTACCCATAACACCTGGCGGGCACAATTGCCGGAATTTATAGATAGTAATCGAGGGGTAGTTATCGGTATGATTACTGATGCACAAGGACTTCCTGTATCCGGGGCAAAGGTTCAATCAAGCCTGAATGGGGTTGTCAACGGATCAGCCATATCCAAGCCTGATGGGACATACAAGATTATCCTGCTTGTTCCGGGGGATTATACGGTTTCTGCCTCATCTGATGGATTTTTCCCGGCAAGCAGGACCAATGTCCTAATTGTCCTGGGCAGCATTACAAATCATATTGATTTCTGCTTAAAAAAGATGCCTGATGAGGCATTCAGTGTATCTGTCTTGCCGGGAACATATTCCATATCTATCCTTGAAACACATATTTGGACAGCTGAGGTTATTGACAAGAATGGGAAAAAGGTGGCTGATGGGACTGTAGTGAATTGGCAGACAAACAGCGGGATGGTTAATCCGGCAATATCATACACTATTAATGGGATAGCTACTTCCACCTACACTGCCCCTGCCCTGTCCGGAATAGCCACGATAACAGCAATTGCATCATCTACGCTTATGCCGCGGGACTCATCTCAGATAGTCATTGGTGTAGGAACGCTCTACAGGCTTGAGTTGCTGCCTCGTCAGGCAATTGTTCGGGCAGGCGGGACATGTAGCTTTACTGCTCAGGCTTATGATAGATCATGGCAGGAAATACCTGATATGGAGTATCGCTGGGCTACAGCAGCAGGAATGGGCTCCCTGTCTCAGGCTATGGGGACAAGCAACACCTTTGCTGTCGGTGGACAATTAGGAACAGAGACGATTATGGTTAATTGTGTAATATCCCTGCCAGATGGTAATCTCGAATCTCGAATCCAGAATCGTGAATCGCGAATCTGTCTTTCTTCAATTCGCGATTCGCGATTCGCAATTCGCGATTCCCCAGCGAGTATGACTGCTACTGCTGAGGTAACTATCATCTCCGCAGATTTACACCACATTGTAATTACACCAGGGACATCCACTGTTGAGGTGGGCAATAGTACAGGGTTTACAGCCGCAGGATATGATCAATATAACCATCTTCTCCCGGATATTAAGTATAATTGGGCTACATCCATGCAATTTGGAAGTGTTGCTATATCGGTTGCCTCGTCCACCAGATTCATAGCCGGGACAGTGCCGGGCACAACTACGATTAATGCCTCTCTGGGAACAATCACTGCCTCTGCTGCCATAACTATCATCCCCGGCAGATTGCACCATATTGTGATTGAACCGAATGTCACAGGCGTACAGGCACTTTCGCAACAAGTATTTTGTGCCAGAGGGTATGACCAATACAGCAATTGCCTGACCGGGATATTGTTTGATTGGACAATTGACGATAGATTAGGGGATATTTCACCCTTGCATGGTACTCAGACTACCTTGACAGCCGGAGAATTCATCTTAGATGGCAGGATAATTGCCTCAAGTAATGGTATTTCAGGCAAGGCTACAGTAACCATTACCCCTGGTAATCTGGGGTATTTCCGGTTTGAACGAATTGGCAATCAGCAGGCAGGTAATGAATTTGCGATAACCATTACTGCCATGGACAAGGGTGGAAATATTATCAATAATTATGGAGGGATTGCAATATTAAATGATACGATCAATACTACCTATCCACTCGCCGGGTTTGTATCCGGGACATGGACAGGCACAATAAGCATTACTAAGGCAGCAAGAGGCATGACCATTCAGGCAGAGGAACAAAACGGCAAAATAGTAGGCATAAGCAACAGCTTTGATGTCTTGCCTGCAAAGGTATCATGGATAGAGGTTATCCCCAATTATCAAGAGGTCATGGTTGATAAAACAGCCTTTGCCACTGCCAGGGCATATGACCAATATAACAATCGGGTTACTGATGCATTATTTGATTGGATGATAGCACCTGCATCAGGGAGCATAAACAGGGCTACAGGCATATTCACCGCAGGCACAAGGCTCGGCACAGTGAGCTTGATTGCCTCAAGTAATAACCGGTATGCCACAGCAACCATTCGTATCATCCCGGGGATTCTTGACCACTTTGACTTTGACAATATTTCCCACAAAATAGCCGGTAAGGAATTCCCTATAAGGATTATTGCTCATGACCGTTACCATAATCTTATTGATACCTTTTGTGATAGTGCTGACATCACAGATTCTACCGGCAGTATTATGCCTCAACGCACAGGGACATTTACCAATGGCTTATGGAACGGCACAGTAACCATAAACAATCTCAGGCTTGGCTTGAAGATTACAGCCAACTATTCCGGTCGTTGTGGGACAAGCAATCAGTTTTCCGCCCTGGTTGACGATGACATCGGCATCTCTACAAATGGCTCTATCACGGTTCAGCTTGATAAAGGTGCCCTAAACGGCACAGACTATTATCCCTTGATTACCCCTGATGCCTCATCTATTCATATTGAAAGGGCAAATAAAGAATTTCATCAATATCCATGGGTAAAACAAATGATGACCATGGGGATAAATGTCCTTGATGGGGATAATAAGCCGTTAACAGCAGGCTTTGGTGCTCCGGCAACCATGTCTGTTTCCTATTCGCACAGTACAGGAAGTCTCGATGTAAAAAGTATCCGGCTTTACCAGCTTGATGGAGAGGTATGGAAACATCTTTCTGTATCACTGCCAGGGGTGCTGCCCCCTCAGTTTGACCCGATTAGTTGTCAGATATGGTTTGCCATTCCAGGGCCCGGGACATATACCCTGACCATTTCTGAGGCTCAAGGAAACCTTGATTCATTGATGGTTTATCCAGTTCCATTCAGACAGGCATTGGGTGATACCCATATTATCTTCAAGGGATTAACCGGAGATGCTGTTATCCGGATATATGATCTGGCCGGTGATCTCATTCGGGAACAGAAGCATGTATCCATAGAATGGAGATGGCCTGTAATAGATGAAGGGATTTCGTCGGGAATATATTTTTTTGTAGTGATTGATAATGAGGAGAGGAAAAGGGTGGGACGGATAGTGATAATTCGATGAGAAAGCGGCATAATCTGCGATTTTTAAGACATAACCACGAAAGGTACGGAAAACACGAAAAAGTTCTGTTCGATTATTAATTTTCATGCCTTTCGTGTGTTTCGTGTGTTTCGTGGTTATTTATTTAGCGTAGGATGCGTTACGCACCGTATTCTTAGGTGAGTAAAATCGTTATTTGTGACCTCGCTGAGTATATTTTTTAACCGGCTGCTTACAAAATAGTTATGAGGTTAATCATGAGGTTGTCAGGAATTTTGCCAAACTTAACATGTCTTTCTTCTCTGTGCCTTTGTGCCTTTGTGTCTTTGTGCCTTTGTGCCTTTCCTTTAGACTGCTTTGGGTTCAGCGAAAGGTTTGTTGGTGCAAGACCACTTGGTATGGGAGGGGCATTTGTAGCTGTAGCAGATGATGCCAATGCTATGAGCTGGAATCCGGCCGGATTGCCGATGCTCCAGCAATATGAATTTAATAATGTTTGGGGAAAACAGGATAATCTGGGCAAGGAGAACCTTTATTCCAGCCTGATTGTCCCTGCATTTAATGAAAATTGTGCCCTTGGTTTTGGCTGGCAGAATCTGAAATATAAACCAATTTCCTTTTCAAGGGGTGAATGGGCATTTGCCTGTGCCAGACGGGCAGGGAAATGGTTGCTGGGCGGATGCGGACGGTCTATCTATAGAAGTACTAATCGACAAATACCGGATAAAGAGATAGGGATTACAATGGATACCGGAGCATTGTGGATTCCATGTCCCACCCTGCGATTGGGTTTTGTAAAGTACGCTATGTTTGGTACAGATTTACAAAAGGATGAGCATGTCCGATATAAAATGGGCTTATGCTATCATCCACCTGCAAACGAAACCCTTTTATTTGCTATGGATAGGGATAATCTTGGCTCTTGTTGGGGCATTGAATTTCGCTTGAGGAAACAAATACTCAAAACAGATATTGTCTTAAGGCTTGGTTCTAATTCCAGTAAAGGGATAAGCATTAAACAGGCAAATGTCCTTGATGCAAACCTGTTACAATTTGACTATGCCTCGTCTGGAGGTAATTCATATTCCTCTATCTCTCTGGGCTACGATTATATCACCTCTTTGTTTAATCTTCATGGAATATCATTGGACCCATTCTTCAGCAATCTTTATGTGTGTACCTACAAATCTCTTGGAAATGGGAAGATTCCCCTGGGCACAATTACAGTAGAGAATAAGATGCAGGATGTCCCCATGGATGTCTGGGTAACAATAGACATGAAGGAATATACGGATAATAAGGCTGTTCCGTTGAAGATGGAGTTGACGCTTGAGAAGAAAGAAGGCACAAAGGCACAAAGGCACAAAGGCACAAAGGGGGGAGGAGAAGGAGACAGGAAGCAGGAGGCAGTCGGCAGTGGGACTATTCAAGCAGGGGGAACAAGTACACTCATGGGGACAATTACCTCAAAGGAAGAAGGCACAAAGGCACAGTTGAACCCTCTCCCAGTCCCTCTCACATTAGGAGAGGGAGAAAGGCACAGAGGCAAAGAGGCAGGAGGCAGCAGTACGATAGTAGCACAGGCTTCCAGCCCCTCCTGCCTCCTGCCTACTTTTAATCGGTTAAAAGAGCCTTCTGTGGTTGAGAAGAATGCTGCAGAAACTAAAGAAAAGGAACGGTTAGATAGATGTACTATCCCGCCGGGTTATATTGCCAGAATAAAGCTGATAAATCTTCCTTTGGACGAAAGTATCCTGAAGGTAAAGGGCAATGTCTCTGTCTCGCCGGAGATTAAGCTTTATTATACCTTGCGGGATGAGGTTAAGGAAACTACCCCAAAATGTGGAAATGTGAACATCTGTGGGAATAATGGGACAGGCACATATCAGGTAAATTGGAATCAGCATGGATTGCTGACGACATTTATGGTTATCAAGGAAGATTCGTTTATGGCTGATTTTATGAATGAGGTCAAGAGATGTTATCTCAAGACAAAGGAGTCTGCTGTATTTCCTGAAGGCTTTCCTGAGAATACCTTTAAGGCAATGTATCTCTTTGATGTCTTGAAAATGTGGGGAATAACATATGCTGAGAGAAAGGATTATAAAATAGGTGGTTCAAAGGATGCATATCTTCGCATGCCTGATGAAATATTGGGTGGCAGGTTTGCTAATGGAAACGATGAAGACCTATCTGTTCTCCTGGCTGCCTGCCTGAAATACTGGGACATACCCATAGGATTTTTGAATGGTGGTCATGCTAAGAAAGAAAACTTTATGCCCATATTCTCTACAGGCATACCTGCTAAGGATGGAACGCTCACCATAGGTTATAATGATATATTCCTCTTTAATCCGGAATGGGACAAGGAAACAACATGGCTGCCCTTAAGAATACCAAAATGGAAGGATAATTTTATTGTCATCTGTCAACAGGGTATGGAATTCTATAGAGGAGAAGAGGATGGGAAAAAGTCAAAGGAAACATATAGCTTTAAGAGCATCTTCCTGCCAAAGGAGAGTAATTTTACTCCTTCAATACCTATGAAGGGAGCTGGTGAAAAAGGCGAAAAGAAGATAGTATTTTCAGATAAGTTTTGGGCAAAAGTTTACGAAGAGTTCCGGATAGATATTCAGAAGTTTAATGAACTCAGCTCTTACAGAAAATTCTTTGGAGAGGTGAAGGTAGAGCCGATTAAAAGTGAAAAGTGAAAGGAATTTTTTATCATGAAATCACGAAAGAATGAAAGCACGAAATGGAATTTGTAGTAAATTATATGGTTTCAGGAAGGCTCGTTTGGGAAACGAGCCCTACAGGGAAACGAGCCTTACATATGGGACACAGGCTGGAAGCCTGTGCCACCTATTATGTTTAGTAACACAGATTTCCTTCTTGCCTGTGACTAAAATTTGAATCTGAAATGTAGGGTGTGTTTCCCAAACACACCTTTGCCGGATACCAAATCAACGGTTATTTTCTCCAAATCCGTATTAAATTCGTTTTCCAGACTTCTACAATCTTCACTGCGTCAATGAGTGAAAAGCGTTAAAAATCAATAGGATAGGTCTTTTGTCGCTAAATTGGACATTCAAGAAACTAAAGCTTGTCCAATGCAGGGATCGGTAATGGGTCAGCAGCGGTAGACAATACCTCAGCGTCATTGCGAGCGTCATTGCGAGGAGCTACTGCGACGAAGCAATGACGGGTTGGTAGTTTTTCTCGTTGCTTGCTAACCTATTACGGAATATCTTCAATTTCGTTACAAAATGTCCAAAAATTTTCTTGTCACATTGTAGAAGTCTGTTTTCTCTTGCTTTCTAATTTTTCGTGTTTTCGTGATAAGATTTTTATTTTGTGCCTTTTGCGTTTCCTTCTTTGTGCCTCTTTGTGATTAATCTGATAAAAAATATTGACATAATAAATAAAATATGGTATATTAAATTAATATTATCTTAAAGGAGGAACATGAATCATGCATAGTAAGTTTAATCACAAATTAATAGGACTAGTGCTTTTGTCGTTTCTGGCTGCGAGTGCCTATGCCGGCGGCGGAATTGAATGGACGAATATTAATGATGGGCTGCCGAATGATATTTCGATTAGTGCTTTGACTGTTGATCCAGGCAATTCAAACATCATCTATGGTGCAGGTTCAGGTGGGGTGTATAAAACTACGGATAAAGGTGATAACTGGACAGATATTACCAATGGGCTGGCTATTTCGTCAACAGACCAAGTTAATAAGGAAGGAGGCGGAGTAGCCCTGGCTGTGGATTCGAATAATATTTACCTTGGCTGTTGTGGCAGGATATTCAAGGGTGCAAAGGATGGCAGCAATTGGGTGGATATTACCGGTACCATGACCATTGCTCCATGGACAACCTTGAGTATTGTTGCTCAATCCGGTAGCATTTATGTGGGTAATGGCGATTATGATAATAGTGGTGGTGTATATAAGAGTACGGATAATGGGGCATCCTGGGTAAAGATAAAAAATTTGCAAAACTGCACGGTGATTACTGGAACAACAACCGGCAATCTCTATGCCTTTTCC
>JACQYP010000016.1 GCA_016208205.1 Candidatus Desantisiibacteriota bacterium
ACACTTCGTGAGAAAGTAGGAACGGAAACATATAATAAACGGACTCCAGCAATGATGGCTGGACTTAGTAACCATGTTTGGACAATGCAGGAATGGGCAACTTTTCCTGTAAAAACTTAAGGAATTAAGGGACACAAGGTACTATTCTATTATGCCAAGAAAAACTCGATCCTATCAATTAGAACAATCTTTAGTTTACCATGTGATTAATCGTGGTATTATTCGTCAGACTATCTTTCATGACGAAGATGATATGAAACAATTTATTTCCTTGATAAAACGCTACCAAGGAAAGTTTGATTTTAATATTTATCACTGGTGCTTAATGAATAATCATTATCACCTGTTAATGAAATTAGCCAATTCTAAAGATTTAAGTAAAATAATAGGTGCAATTCAACAGATTTATGCAGGATATCATCATAAGCGTTATCAAACTGCTGGACGATTATTCCAAAGTCGGTTTAAATCTCAAACAATAGAAAAATCAGATTATCTTTTAGCTTGTGGCAGATATATAGAACGGAATCCAGTAAGGGCAAATCTTGTTCAAACTCCTTGGGAATGGGAATGGTCCAGTGCCAGATATTATGCCTTATGCCAGAAAGATGGAATTACAGAAGATGATACTGAGTGGATTGATATGAGATGGAGTAAGGAAGAATATCAAAACTGGCTTTTAGAAGGAGAAAAAGCAAGGGAAGATGAGAAGTTTTTTTGTAGTAACAGGTCTCTAATTGTGAATAATGAGCTTTCTAAACAATTGATGAAGGTCAATGGAAGAACTTATCTTTTTAAGAGAGGCAGAACAAGGAAATAATTCTTCTGTAATATTCATCATAACAAATAGTTGCGAAGAGTGTCCCCTGACTTCTTAACAAATAGTTGCGAAGAGTGTCCCCTGACTTCTCGAAGAGTGTCCCCTGACTTCTACATCATAACAAATAGTTGCGAAGAGTGTCCCCTGACTTCATACGAAGAGTGTCCCCTGACTCTTCTGACTCTTTCTTTTTCTCTGTGTTCTTTGCGTCCTCTGCGTCTTTTGCATCCTCTGCGTCCTTTGCGTTAATCTTTTTTTGTAGCTGAAAATACGCCAATTTTCATTTGACAAATTTCTTTGAATTTGATATAATGTAATTACGGCATTATACTGCTAAGCAAGCAAATATGGAGTAAAGAATGAAAAAACTACCAATAGGTATTCAGACATTTGAAAAAATAACACTTGAGAACTATTGTTATGTAGACAAGACAAGAATAATCTATGAACTTATAAACAATGGTACCTACTTCTTTCTATCTCGTCCAAGGAGATTTGGTAAGTCGTTATTAATAGATACGATAAAGAGCTTGTTCGAGGGCAGGGAAGAATTTTTTAAGGGCTTATGGATAGAAGACAAATGGGATTTCAGCAAGAAATATCCGGTAATAAAGATAGATTTTGGTGAAGGTGTATCAAAAAACAGGGAAGAATTAAGAAAGAAGATAGATGAAACACTAAAGATTAATCAAGATCAACTTGGTGTCCAGTGTGAGTTTGAAACAGCAACAGGTCGTTTTAGAGAAATTATGACAAAATCAGCTAAAAAATACAACCAAAGGGTAGTTGTTCTAATAGATGAGTATGATAAACCAATCTTAGATAACATAGAAAACCCGGAGATTGCCCAGGAAATGCGGGAAGAGCTTAAGAATCTATATTCTGTCCTCAAGTCAACCGATGCCTGTATCAAGTTTGTCATGCTGACCGGGGTATCCAAGTTCTCCAAGGTATCGTTATTCTCCGGGCTGAATAACCTGAAAGATATAACCTTAGATGAAAGATTTGCAACCATTTGCGGGTACACACAGAAGGATTTAGAGACAATATTTGGGGAATACTTAATAGATGTAGATTTAGAAAAAGTAAAACTGTGGTATAATGGATATTCCTGGTTTGGAGAGAGTGTATATAATCCGTTTGATATACTTTTGTTTTTAGATAGTCCGGGCAAGGAATTCAAAAATTACTGGTTTGAGACCGGCAGCCCTACATTTTTATTAAAGCTATTGAAAGAGAGAAGGTATTACATGCCTGATCTTGAGAGGATAAGGGCCGGCGAATCGTTGATAGGTTCATTTGATGTAGATTGCATAGAGTCTGCTGCATTGTTGTTTCAGACAGGATATCTGACAATAAAGAATAAAAGACAGACAGGGGCAAAGATAGAATATGAATTAACATATCCAAATTTAGAGGTAAAAAGCTCCTTAAACGATTATTTGCTGTTTTACCTGAATAAGGATGCTCAGACTAAAGAAAATACACAATCAAAGGTTTATGATGCCATAGAGGATTTAGATTTTGAATTATTAAGAGACACATTCTTCAGGCTTTTTGCCGCCATACCATACGAATGGTACATAAAGAACGAATTAGATAAATATGAAGGGTATTATGCATCAATATTTTATGCAGTTTTTGCCTCACTTGGATACTCTCTGTCGGTAGAAGAATCTACCAATCGTGGTAGAATAGATATGGCGATAAAAACCGATAAAGCAATAATAATATTTGAGTTTAAGGTAGTAGAAGAGGAAAATAAAGGTGAAGAAAAAGACAGGGTGAATACAGCATTGGAGCAGATAAAGAATAAAAGGTATTATGAAAAATACTTGAATTCAGGCAGCCGGATATATCTGATAGGGATAGAGTTTTCTATGCATGAGAGAAATATAACAAGATTTGATTGGGAATTATACTCAAGTGGGGCATAAATTGCGTTTTTTAAGATATAACCACGAAAGGCACGAAAAACACGAAAAAGTTCTGTAAGATTATTAATTTTCGTGTGTTTCGTGTGTTTCGTAGTTTTTAATCCTTAGGTATTAGTCCAAGGGAACAAAATCATTATTTGTGGCCTCGCTGAGTATAACTTTAGTAGCCGCAAGCGGCTACTCACTTCCTTATCTTTGCCCATGAATCCTTCAAGGCTACAGTTCGATTAAAGATGAGCATATTGGGTCTGGAATCAGCATCCACACAGAAATAGCCCTGCCTCAAAAATTGATATTGACTGCCGACATCTGCATTTGCAAGGGATGGCTCAACCATGACAGAGTTAAGCTTTATTAATGAGTCAGGATTCAGGTTGGGCTTGGAATCTTCAGCATCTGCCAGAGGGGCTCCCTCTGCCGGAGGGGCTCCCTCCTCTTCCGGATTTGGTTTCATAAAGAGATGGGAATACAGTCGCACTTCAGCAGGAATGGCATGTTCTGCTGAAACCCAATGCAATGTTCCTAATACCTTACGGCCATCCTTTGACCAGCCGCCCTTAGTTTCAGGGTCATAGGTGCAATGGATTTCAACTACCTGGCCATCCTCATCCTTAATCACATCCACACACTTAACATAATAGGCATGTTTTAATCGTACCTCATGCCCCGGAGCAAGACGGAAAAACCCCTTTGGCGGCTGCTCGCAAAAGTCCTCCTGCTCAATATAGATAATCTTGCCAAAAGGAATCTTTCTGCTGCCCATACCGGCATCCTCAGGATTATTCTCTGCATTCAATTCCTCTACCAATCCTTCCGGGTAATTATCTATCACCACCCGCAAAGGATTCAGTACTGCCATAACCCTCGCAGACAGCCGATTCAAATCCTCACGAAGGCAATGTTCAAGCAAGGCAATATCAACGATACTGTTTGCCTTTGCCACACCGATAGCCTCACAGAATTTTCGTATTGCCTCAGGGGTATAGCCCCGCCTGCGTAAGCCTGAAATAGTAGGCAGCCGCGGGTCATCCCAGCCGGTAACATGCCCCCCTGCAACCAATTCAAGGAGCTTTCTCTTGCTCATTACCGTATTGGTAAGATTAAGCCGGGCAAACTCAATCTGCTTAGGATGGCAACAGACGAATGATGATAATCCATTAAGTATCCAGTCATACAAGGGGCGATGGTCCTCAAATTCGAGGGTACATATGGAATGAGTAATCCCTTCGATAGCATCGGAAATGGGGTGGCTGTAGTCATAAGATGGATAAATACACCACCTTGTCCCTGTGCGGTGATGAGGGGTATTTTTAATAATCCGATACAATACAGGATCCCGCATATTCAGGTTTGGCGAAGACATATCAATCCTTGCCCGAAGCACACAAGAGCCTTCCTCAAACTCTCCCCTTCTCATCCCTTCAAACAGTTTCAGATTCTCATCTATCGAGCGTTCCCTATAGGGGCTATCTTGCCCGGGATGAGTCAATGTGCCGCGATACTGCCTGACCTCATCCGGGCTCAAATGACACACAAATGCCTTGTTCTTTTTAATTAATTCCACCGCACATTCATATAATCTATCAAAATAGTCAGATGTATAGTAAAGATGCTCTCCCCAATCAAAACCAAGCCATTTCACATCCCTTTTGATTGCCTCTACGAACTCAGCCTCTTCCTTAGCCGGGTTGGTATCGTCAAACCTCAGATGGCATACGCCATTATACTCAGCTGCAAGACCAAAGTTAAGGCAAATAGACTTAGCATGTCCAATATGCAGATGTCCATTTGGTTCAGGCGGAAATCGAGTCTCAACCCTTGCCAGAGATAAAGATATATCCTGATTGATAATATCTTGAATAAAATTAGATGATTTTAATGTTTCCATGGTTTTTCCTTGTATTCGCGTTTATTCGCGGTTACTTACCTTTTCCTTAAACTTTAGCATACTTATTCCAAGCTCATCAAAATATTGTTTCTGTGCATTAATATCAGTAACCTCTATAAGAAATGCCTCTATAACCAAGTATACCTTCCCCTCTTTCCTGAGGCATCCCATCAATATCTCCTTACCCCGTCCGGCAGAAAAATGAATATGAATATTAGGAGCATCCTTGTCCCAGAAGATAGTACCAATCCCGAATACCTCCCGTCCATCTGCAAATGATGTCCATATCGGTATTGGCGGTACACATGTCTTTTCCGGACCAACTACCAACTTCCCTTCCTCTAATGCCCCCAGAAAAAAGACCATACCTGCCGGCACATTTTCATTGATGATTAATTCCTTAAGATTCAGCAGCAGGTCATCGTTATGATCAAATTTAATGGCAAATACCCTGCCTATCTTTCCTTCTTGGTACTGCATTTTATACCCTCCTTATGAACCGCAGAGACGCCGAGACACAGAGAAATATATGTAAGAAAAGGAGATAATGGAGATAGCTGGGAATAGGGAGATGCATTTATATTGAAATTTGCACCAAAATCTTCCATTTTCATTATTTCTATCGTTTCCATATTTATTTATATTGCTCATTTTTATATCTTCTCTGCGTCTTTGCGCTTCTGCGGTGATTATTTCTTCTCTGCCAAAGCATTCAATGCCTGCTTAAGCCTATTCCACTGCTCTCCATACCCGGCCCAATCACCATTCTTCA
>JACQYP010000001.1 GCA_016208205.1 Candidatus Desantisiibacteriota bacterium
AAGATACATTTGGTCTTATTATAGCTACTGTTTTTGCAGTGTGTTTTTCAATAGTGATATTTAGTGTTGCCCTGAAGTATCTCCAACAGAGAATCCAGCAGAAATCTATCCCAACTGTATGTGAGAAAATACCACCTCTGGTTGTGCCAAAGGTGCTGCAGTTACCACATCTTATCAAAAAAGAACAGATAACCACAGATAAGCAAGTGCAGGAAAAGATTGAGGAGGCACAGAAGCTATCCTTGCCTATCCCATTGTCGGTTGTACCATCAATATCTGAGAAACCGGCAACGGTTACTAAAACTATAGCAAAGATAGCTATAATTTTAGATGATGTAGGCTACAGTACCGGCGGATTTGTTAGTAAGTTATGGCAGATAAAGGTGCCGTTAACCATGAGTGTTATCCCTGGACTAATATGTTCAAAGGAATCAGCCGAGATATCGCATCGATGCGGGTTTGAGGTCATGCTTCATATGCCCATGGAATATTGTGGAAATTCAAAATTAACAGATGAGGATGTCCTTTGCATGGCAGACAGGAAGAATAACTCACCGTATAAATGGGCACTGTTATCCGGTATGTCTGAAAAAGAGGTGCAAAGACAATTAGAAGGGGCAATCAAGGATGTCCCCTATTTTAAGGGAATAAATAATCACATGGGTTCTAAGGCAACCGCAGACTTAAGACTTATGACTTTATTTATGGATAAACTTAAAGGAAAAGGAGTATACTTTGTTGATAGTATGACTACTCCCAAAACCGTAGCATATAGATTGGCTAAAGAATATGGCATCAATGCTGCAAGAAGAAATGTGTTTTTAGACAATATGAATGATATTACACATGTTAAGCAACAGATGTATTCCCTGATTGCTATTGCAAAAAAGAATGGTACAGCTATTGGAATTGGTCATGCCACAAAGGCATCAACCATAGCTGTTCTTGCTGAGATGGTGCCTGAGTTAAGGGCTCAGGGGATAGAGGTTGTGCCAACGTCAGAGTTAGTGCATTGAAGGTAGACGAAGCGTCTCGCTTCGTAGCCTTAAATGGTGGTATCAGCATCAGAGTTGGTGCATTAATTGCAAGTGCGCATTCTGAATAGGAGTCAGAATTACTGCAGGATAGACTTCTATCATTATTACTCGATTACTTGCTTATTGCTTTCATTCTGAATTCTGACTCCTGACTCCTGACTTGGTAGGTGAGAATGTCGATTCAAGCTTTTTTTCAGATACATGCAGCTCGTCACAAAAAATCGAATAATGGTTGTGTTGGGTGTTTTGTTTCCGGACTGGTTGTTTTATTCTTAATCCCATTTCTTGTTATCGCCGGGATAGCTTTTTGCTGTTATTATGCGGTTTATATTGAACCAAGCTGGGTCAGGGTGCAAAAGGTAGTAATTGATCAGCCGGAATTAGCTAAGGCATTGTCAGGGATAAAGATTGTTCAGCTTTCTGATATCCATACCATTGATCAAGTACGAAAGCTTGAAAACAGAATGGTAGAGGTTACTAATGCACTGGAGCCTGACATCATTGTTATTACCGGTGATTTTATCACTAAGAAAGAAGGGTTTGAGCCGGTTATAGATACAATCTCAAGGTTAAAGGCAAGAATTGGTATCTGGGGAATCTTAGGGAATTGTGATTCATTTGTGAGTGAGTACCGGTGGGAACAGGAAGGCAAACAGGCAGGGATGACTATGCTTATAGATAAAAAGAGGTGTATTAACCTAAAAAATGGCAAACAATTATGGTTGCTTGGCATTAATCACCATAGCAATCTTAAAAAGCTTATGCGAGGGATTGAGAAAGATGATGCAGTTATTCTATTGGATCATTACCCTGAAAACATTGAGGCTTCCAGCATGTTTGACATTGACCTTGTTCTCTCAGGGGATACCCATGGCGGGCAATGTGGTGTCAGGTGGATACGGCAATTTTATGGATGGAAGAGTAAATATCTGTCTGGATTGTATGAGGTCAACAATACCTTCTGTTATGTTAATCGAGGACTTGGCTGGCATCATAAGCCGGTCAGGTTTTTGTGTTGGCCAGAGGTAACACTTCTGACATTTGTGTCTGATGCCCCTTGCACAAGGGTAAAGGAGCCGGAAATAACAGAAGAAGAGTATGAACCATCAGGATTACAGGTATTTATAAAAGATATCTGGCATAGGATAGATACATCTAAGATAAGTGAGGTTGTTCGTCAGGAGGATATGAAGGAGTAATTATGATTGCTATCAAAGGTTTTATCGAGACATCCATGCTTGATTGGGAGGGGAAAATAGTCTCCACCCTGTATCTTCCATATTGCAACCTCAGGTGTCCATATTGTCATAACTCAGGACTGGTGCTCAATCCAGAACAGTATACTACCATTCCAATTGAAATAGTAATGAATTATTTTGTAAGGCGAAAGGATTGGATTGACGGGGTTTGTCTGTCTGGCGGTGAGCCGTGTATGTATGAGGATTTGCCGAATTTTATCAAAAGACTCAGGGATATTGATATCTTGATAAAGTTAGATACCAACGGCAGCTTTCCTGATATGCTGCAGAAGCTACTGGACGAAAGACTGATTGATTACATCGCCATGGATATCAAGTCACCCCTGGATAGTAAATCGTATGCTCAAGCATCAGGGGTAAAGGATGAGATAGTAGGAAGTGTCCAAAGAAGCATTGAGATTATCATGAACTCAAGAATAGATTATGAGTTTAGAACAACGGTTGTGCCAACCCTGCATGATACGGAAACACTTGTATCTATGGCAGAATCAATAAAGGGTGCGAAAAAATATGCCCTGCAAGCCTTTGCACTTAAGGATACGCTTGACCCTGCATATTTGAAGATAACGCCATACACAGATGAGCAGATGCAAGATATGCAGCAGGCTGTTTTACCCTATGTCCAGAGATGTGTTTTGCGAGGGGGATGAGAGTAAGGAAGGCTGAAGGTAGATAGGCTGAAGGCTGTTAGACTGTAAGGAGAGCAGGCAGCCTTCATCCTGCCAGCCTATAGCCTCAGGGCACCGCACCCTAATTTTTGATAGATTTTTCACCTCTTAATCCTCCATCGGCGAGGAACAAAGAGTGTAACACAGACATTCTTGTCTGTGCTTACGGTATATTCCTCACTAATGAGGCAAAAGGGTGCAATGGTTCTGAATCACAGACAGGAATGTCTGTGCTACACTTTACAGTCTAAACAACCTGATCTGCTACAATATCATAAGGAAAATACATATGTTGGAAAGACTACTTATCAATATCAGGCTCTGGCAGTTAACCAGTGCAAGGATATGGATTATTCCTATTAGTCTAATATTTTTTGCCATAACATCATGGCTGTTACTTATGTTCTTGCCTATTAAATATGCTTTAATAGGCTCAATAGGAATGATTCTAACAACTCTTTCTATATTCATTGCTCCATACACTGGAATTATCCTTTTTCTTTGTACCTTTTGTCTTCCTGAAGAATTGGAAGGGTTTCCTTTTTCCGCAGCCATTCTGGGCATGACCATATTAGCATGGATACTAAAGGAATTAAACCCTAAGGAGATGATTAAATCTCCCCAAAACCGTCTTATTTTTGTACTCTGGATAATTATGATTATCTCAAGCCTTTTTGCTTATAAAAGAGAATATTGTTTAGATACTCTCTTTGAGTTTACCAATTTATTCCTCTTTTACTTAGTTACGATTAACCTTATAAACTCTGAAAAAAAATTTCACCATGTAGTCTGGACTATAATTATCATCTTTGCTCTGCTTTCTCTCAAGAATGCGATATTTTGTGCTGTCCATGGGCTATCCAGACAGGGTGGTGCCGGTGGTGATGACAACCATTTTGCCGTGGGATTGAATATGGCTCTTCCCTTTAGCCTTTACATCCTTTTTATAACAAGGAATGGTGTTAAACAAATAACTGCTATGCTCTCATTTATTTTAATTATTGTTGGTATTATTCTGACCATATCCCGTGGTGGATTTATCGGGCTTTGTGTTGTGCTTTTTCTTTTTCTTCTTAAGGCAAGAAAGCCTGCTCTTTTGGTTATATATCTATTTCTCTTTGTATTTATATTTCTTGTTGGTACAGTATTAATACCCAAAGAATATACAGAGAGAATGGAGACTATCTCCGGCTATCAAAAGGACGATTCAGCTATGGCAAGGATTCATTACTGGTATGCCGGTGGCAGAATGATGATGGAGAGACCTATTTGCGGGGTAGGAATAGGAAACTTTAAGGAGATTGTTCATCTTTATAATCCTGACCTTAATTTAGTAGCTCATAATACATTTATTCAGATAGCCTCTGAATGTGGCATCCCAGGGCTTATAGTCTTTGTTTCACTTATTATGGTTTCCATAATAAAAACTATCAGGCTCAGGGAAAGGTTAAAGACTATCCCTGATGGGCATAGATTGCTTCTTTTTACTCACATGATAGAAGTAAGTTTTACTGCCTATGTGATTTGTGGAAGCTTTTTGAGTGAGGTTGACTTTGAGTTTCTTTATCTTTTAATTGCCATGAGTGTTTGTCTGGGGAATATTGCTCAACAAGCTGATCGAGAATCCAATTCAGTGGTCAGTGATCAGTGACCACTGACCACTTTTTAGAGGCAGCTATGAATTCAGCACTAAAATATATTTACGGACCCGTGTCTTCATGGAGATTAGGTGTTTCTCTGGGCATAGACCTGTTTTCACAGGCAGAAAAAATATGCACCTTTGATTGCAGTTATTGTCAGATTGGAAGGGCTCAGGCAGTATCTACAAGCAGACAGGTATATATTCCTACTCAGGAGATTGTCAGAGAATTAAAGGCATTGCCTGATGTCAAGATAGACTGTATTACCCTTGCCGGTCGTGGTGAGCCATGTTTGGCAGAGAACCTTGGCGAGATGATTGTGGCAGTCAAAGCGATTATGTCAAAACCTGTAGCTGTCTTGACCAATGCTACACTTCTGGATAGGGATGATGTAATACAGGAATTAGCTCTGGCAGATGTAGTGGCAGTCAAGTTGGATGCATGGT
This sequence comes from Candidatus Desantisiibacteriota bacterium, assembly GCA_016208205.1. The sequence goes on from JACQYP010000001.1 coordinate 5,051, forward strand.
CGAAATACTCCCTTTCTATGATAAATAATCCGGCAGCAGGGATTACCTTTGATAGAATTTATCAGGGGATAAAGCGATTTAGACAGGAATATCACGGACAATTAGCTGTTCAAATGATGTTTGTGCCGGAAAATAAAGAAGCTGCAGAAAGAATGGCAGAGCTGGCGTTTGAGATAAAGCCTGATGAGGTGCAAATAAATACGCCGTTGCGTCCATGTGAGGTTTCTCCGTTGTCTTGCGAAGAAATCTTCAAGATAAAAGGGTGCTTTCAGGGATTAAAAACAATATCGGTTTATGATACAAAACATGGCGATGATGAACCGATAAGTGTGGAAGATACGGTAAGGAGAAGAGGGGAGGCAAGGGAAAGGCACAAAGGCAGAGAGGAGTCGAAATGAAAAAATCCGTGTTAATCCGTGTAATCCATGTCAAATTACATGAAATTATTCCAGAGAGGAAGCGGTGGACACTTTATGCAACTATATAGAAATACATAAGATACGAAATAAATATTGACAAACTGTTTATTTTATTCTATAATTGTAACTACTCGGGTTCAAAGTTAGAGAGTAAGGACTACGGGCTGAAGAGACAAGATGTAGGATGTAGGATGGGTTGAGTGAAACGAAACCCATCAATGTCTCTGGTCCAAGGTTCACGGCTTGAGAGGTTAAGAGAGCAAACCATCAACCGTGAATCAGACAACCTGAGTAGTTACCAAGAGACGATAATCCTGCCATTTTAATGTGGGAAAGCAGGGGGAATAAAGGTGGAAAAAATTAAGGAAGCGTATAATCTATTTGATCCTAAAATGACAAATCTGCAATATTATGTACCAAGGCAAAATAGAGATTATTAACCAATTAAAGCGTCAGATTGAAGTAAGTGAAGGGGATGCGAAGATTTTATTCAATTGATAGAACAGGAGGGCAATTGGATGGCTAATTTGGCTCAAAAGCAATTAGAAGACATTAAAGAATTAGCTAAATTAATCAGGATAGATGAATCAAATACCATTGTCCTTGCTGTCTGTTCATCCCCTGAGTCATTGAACGATTGAGTCATGCATCTGGCTCACCCCTATTAGAATTCTGTTTCCGCGAGTCGCTTAATCTGTTGAAGAGGGATGCAGACAGGCTATTCAGGCTTATGGCTGTATTTGCCGCACCAGTAGATATGGAAATCCTTGAGGCTAATCAGGGCAGAGGCTCTATACAAGGAGGCACTTGAAATCTTCAAAGGCTTTGGTGCTGAAAGTGAAAATGTTGGTGCCACCCTGACAGACCTGGGTAATCTTGCTTATACTCAAGGAGATTATCCCAAAGCAATGGGCTATCATCAAAAAAGCCTTGAGATGGTTCAGAGGCTAAAGGATGAATCAGGGATTGCTGTCTCGTTTGGTAATCTTGGTGATGTTGCCCTTGCGGAAAAGGATTCTGAGCAGGCAAGGGAATATTACCAGGAGGCGATGAAGATTTTCCAAAAGATAGGTAGGGTTGATTCGATTGCTAATCAGAAATGTAACTTAGGAAAGGTAGAAGAGAAGCTTGGCAATTATCTGCAGGCAAAGGAGTTCTTTGAAGAGGCATTGGAAGCCTACCAGCGATTAGGGGCAAAGAAAAGGATAGCGGAGGCACAGGAAGCAATCAGACGGGTAGGGGAAGAGCGATGAATAACAATCGTAACCGTTCACGGCTTGAAATATGGAGTGCGAAAGCTTACTTGCTTTCGCTTTAGCTAAGTCGTTAAGCAAAAATAACTTCCTTAATTAGGACAATTGGTTCCTATGGTTATAATAAACTGTAAACTTTTCATGTAACCGTTCACGATTGTCGGTTCTGAACTGACACCGTATATTGCTGTCATTCCTGTGCATCACTGTCATTCCTGCCCCGTATCAAGTACGGGGTAAACTCCTGCAGGAATCTCCCCCTCAGGTGTCCTACCCTTCCTTTTGGTCTTACCCTTCCTTTTGGTCTCCACGGGCATAAGAGAGTTCTTTTGTATCTATCCACTGTGAACGGTTACCTTTTCATTTTGGGAACTTATTTTTGCTTGACGACTAAGTGAAGATAAAAGCGAAAGCAAGTAAGCTTTCGCACTCCATAGCTTAAACCCATGTGGTAATTTTCAACCGCACAGGTTGACTCTTCTCGTGGTTTCGTATTTTCGTGATAAAATTTTCATGAGGTATTTTCAAGACAATGAAAAAGGTTGTTTTACTGCATATCTGTTGTGGAATATGTGCAAGTTCACCTGTTGAAAGGTTAGCAAGTGATGGGTTTGAGGTGATTGGGTTTTTCTACAATCCTAATATCTATCCATCTGAAGAATACCAGAGACGGTTGGATGTGGTTAAAATTGTCTCACAACACCTTAATCTTCAACTGATTGAGGGTGAATACGACAATGACCGCTGGCTTTCGCTAACCAATGGGATGGACAAAGAGCCTGAGTGCGGGGCAAGGTGCGAGGTTTGCTTTCAGATGAGGCTGGAAGAGACATGGAAGAAAGCTTGTGAGCTGCATGTGCCGTATTTTACTACAACCCTCAGTGTTAGTCTGCACAAGGATTCACTATCTATAAATAGAATAGGCAGTGAAATAGATAGCAAGGCATTCTTGGCGTATGATTTCAAGAAACAGGATGGGTTTAAGAAGGCAATGGAATTTTCCAAACAACACTTGCTTTATCGGCAGAAATATTGTGGATGTGTGTATGGGATAAGTTAGAAGGGATAAGTGAGAAGTGAGAAGTGAAGAGTAAGGAAATTGTTTCCAAAAAATAAGTTATGATTTTCACCTTAACTTCTAACTTCTCACTTTTATTTTATTAAGGAGGGCTAATCATGGCAAAGGTTCTAGTAACTTATTTTTCACAGGGTGGAAGCACTGAGAAACTGGCTGAGGCTGTGGCAAAGGGCGTGAAGGATGAAGGGTGTGAGGTTAGCTTAAAGGCTGTGGCAGAGGTATGTAATGGTGATCTGGTTGAGGCGGATGGGATAATTGTCGGAAGTCCCGTTTATTTTGGCAGCATGGCAGCTGAGGTCAAAAGAATGTTTGATGTAAGTGTCAGCGTGAGAAGGCAGTTAAAGAATAAGATAGGTGCAGCCTTTACCACTGCCGGACATCAGACAGGCGGCAAGGAAACAACCATTCTTTCTATCTTGCAGGCAATGCTTATTCATCAAATGATTATTGTTGGTGATCCCATTACTTCCGGCGGTCATTATGGTGCAGCATGTGTTGGGAAACCAAATGATAAGGCATTGCAAGAGGCAGAAGCCCTGGGCAAAAGGGTGGCAGAGGTAGTGAAGATGATTAAGTGATTGATGGAAACTTTTGCTTAGGAACTGCTGTTAAGAGGGTCATAACTACTCAGGTTCAAGGTTCAAAGGTTCATGGTTCAGGGGTTAAGAGAGCAAACCATCAACTGTGAACCGTGAACCAGATAACCTGAGTAGTAACAGAGGGGCAAGGCATGATATACATTTCAGATGGTATTGCTATCAATGAAGATGAGATTTGCGAGGAATTTATTCGTTCATCTGGTCCTGGCGGTCAAAATGTAAATAAGGTTTCTACAGCTGTTCAACTCCGTTTCAATGTAGCAGGATCAATGTCTCTGCCGGATGATGTGCGACAGAGACTGATTTTGCTGGCAGGCAAACAGGTTACACAGGATGGGGTATTGGTTATTCATGCCCGCCGTTTTCGGACACAGGAGGGAAACCGTCAGGATGCTCTGCATCGCTTGATTAATCTGATCCAGCGGGCAGAAGAGAAACCTAAAATTCGTCGCAAGACGAAGCCTACCCTTGCCTCAAAGATGCGACGGCTGGAATCTAAACATCACCGTGGAAAGATAAAGCAGCAGCGGTCATCTGTTTTGTCGGATGAGTAGCTGCTGAATAGGGAGCAGGGAGCAGAAGGCAGAATGAAAAATGATAAGTACCATATCCTGCAGCAATTCTGTCTCCTGAATTCTGACTCCCGACCCCTTTTCCTATAATGGAGGTTTGAAAAAATTGAATCGAATACAAGTTTTACCAGAGCATATTGCCAATAAGATAGCTGCCGGCGAGGTAGTGCAGAGACCTGCCTCTGTGGTCAAGGAATTGGTAGAAAATTCTATTGATGCTGAAAGCACAAGGATTACTGTAGAGATAGAGGGAGGAGGAGGGGATCTTATTCGTATAATTGATAATGGTTATGGGATGAGTAAAGAGGATGTGTCTCTGGCATTTGAACGGCATGCTACCAGCAAAATAACAACTGTGGACGACCTGGATAGTATCAAGAGCTTTGGGTTCAGGGGTGAGGCATTGCCAAGTATTTCTGCGGTTTCACAGGTAGAGGTTGTAACCTGTGCCAAAGATGCTGCATCCGGTACGTTTTTGAGGATTGACGGCGGGGTTGTTAAGGAGATACGAGATGTTGGTGCCCCGGCAGGTACCAATATTATGATACGAAATCTGTTCTTTAATACGCCAGCCAGGCGAAAGTTTCTTAAAACCACGACTACTGAGATGGGTCATATTAATCATATTGTCTCTCGAATTGCCATGAGTCATCCGCATATTGCTTTTAAGCTGACCCATAATGGCAGTGAGCTGATTAATGTTCAGCAACAAGATAGTCTGTTAGAAAGGGTCTCATCCTTCCTTGGGCACACGATGTCAAATGATCTTCTGCCGGTGCATCTATCGACTGATTCAGAAACAGCACCACTGTCATTAGAAATAACCGGTTTTATCCTCCCGCCATCTCATACACGACCCAATCGTGATATGCAATCTCTGTTTGTAAATAATCGCTATATCGTTAACAAAACCATTAGTCATGCTATCTATACCGGATACCATACCCTGATTCCAAGCGGTAGGTATCCGATTGTAGTTTTGTTTTTGAAGATAGACCCGGCAGAAGTAGATGTTAATGTACATCCTACTAAGAGCGAGGTAAGGTTTCATCAGGAGAGAGAGATTCATCAATTAGTAGTTAAGGCAGTGCGGGAAGCATTCATAAATGCAAACCTTATGCCAAAGATAACATTGGATACACCAATGCCTGTGTCGGGAGACAGGGAAGAACGGATACAAGAAGCAATACATGGGTATTTCAGATCAGGTCAGACAGACTATAAATGGGGGGCAAAATATGTAGGGGCAGACCCCTGTGTCTGCCCGAATCAGACAGGTTATCGTAAAAACGACACCCCTGGTCGTATCCATGACCTTTACCCCATTGGACAGATTCACAACACCTACATCATTGCTCAAGGAGCTGATGGGATGTGCATTATTGATCAACATGCAGCCCACGAACGAATACTTTATGAAAAACTAATGGCTCAAGGCATGGAAATACTCTCACAACCCATGTTATTTCCCATCCAACTTGAACTGGATTACAAGGAATCAGCAGTAATATTAGAGGCAATCCCTGTTTTAAGTGAGTTTGGCTTTAAGATAGAGGAGTTTGGTCAAAATACATTTATTATTCGGGCTGTACCTGTGGGTATGGAAAAGTGTGATCCAAAAAAGACTATTCTGGAGATAATTCACGATATTCAAAGCACCGGCAAGTCAAAAACCAGCTCAGAGCTTCGGGAAACCATGCTTGTTTCCATGAGTTGCAAGGCAGCTATCAAGGCAGGTCAACCCTTGTCTGCTGAAGAAATGAATTTTCTTGTTCAGCAATTGATGAAAACTAAGCAACCGCATACCTGTCCACACGGAAGACCAACAATGATACGGCTGGGGATAGATGATCTGGAAAAGGGGTTTATGCGAAGATGATTACTCTGCCGCAGATAGACACAGATGGACGCAGATCCTAACCATCTTATTTGTCTTTAATCTGCGTTCATCTGCGTCCATCTGTGTCTGAACAGTTATCAGCAATCAACAATATAGCTTTCAGTATTCGCAAGTTCATCTGTTCATTAGCTTTTCGTGCCATCTGCAAGGCATTCTGTCTGCCGCCATGATAGAATCGCAAACCCCCCACGCTAACAATCAATCCTGCACCCAGATAATCGTCTGCCTTCACCCTTCCCACAGTGAGATATGCCATAGAGGCATTAAAAATAAAGGACATAATCCCATCCATTGCTCCTCCTGCATATATCTGCCCGCTGCCAGGAATAATCGTAGAAAGCAAAAGGGCTTTTTTTTCAGAAAGATAGGATGTCTGGAGTGCTTCCTCAATATGAGGTGAAAATTCTTGAATTAGATGCAGATAGTCGTCCTTGTCAGGGGTGCTACCTTTGGTCACTTGACTAAACTCTGCTCGAGCTGCCTTCCATTTATATTCATGGAGGTAGGTTAGCCCTTTCCAATAGTGAACATCTGAGGTTGCAAGAGAATTGTCTGCCATTGCCTCATCTAATTCAAACCTTGCTGCCTCAAAATTCTCCTCATCAATATAGGTTCCGGCTATTGCTATGCAGACAGCTTTTTTCAGGCTGATATCAGGCTGGGTATCCGGCAGCACTTTTTCAAAGAAATCCCGAGCCAGGTCATATTTTTTACCATATTTGTAGCATACCCCAATCTGGTAATAGGCATTATTAATAAGCCGGCTTTCAGAATGATGGAAGATAAAGCGTTTGTATTCAGTAATGGCTTGATAAAAATCCTGGCTTTCAAAGAGATAGTTAGCAAATTCAGGCTGTGGCTCTGATAAGCCATACACCTTAGAATTCAGGAGGATCAGCAATAAAATGATTATAAGTTTACTTCCAGACACAATGGGCAGACACAGGGGTCTGCCCCTACTTCCAGCATTCAATGGTTACCCCCCTTTCTTTGTCCAATCTATCAATCTGTTCCAGATAATTGGAGCCAGATGAGGCATTAATTAATTTAGCACTGGCTGCGGCACCATAAACATTACCTCCATAAAACATATATCCCAATCCAGACAGGATATTCCCGGCAGCTTTATCACCTTGCTGAAGATAATGATGTCCAAGATATATTGTGCCCAGTGTAAATAACATTGAAAATGTGCCATCCCCAAATCTATGAAGATATGCCTGCCCGCTACCGGGAAACAGCAGAGACATTATACCGACTGTAAGCGGTGATTTGTGTGGAAGGTTAGCCCCTTTTGAGGCAATTTCAGATAGCTCCTGAGAAAAGGTATACACAGATGACTCGGATTTAACTTGACCAAATGCAGCCCCTGCCTTTGTCCAATCCATTTGTTTGAGATAACACCAGCCAAGCATATATTGACTGTAGTCGGAAAGGTGGGATGTGGTGAGGCTTTGAAATGTAGCGATTGCCTGCCCGAATTCACCCTTCAAATAATATGTTCTGGCCATCTCAAACCTTATGGGCTCAATCCGCTTGGGCAATTCTATTTCGAGCCTTTTGAAATATTTAAGGGCAGCAGATAATTGCTTGCTCCTCTGATAACACAAGCCTACCCTGAACCTCGCCTTCTGATTTAACTCATTGTCCTGTTCAGATATAAAGATAAACCTCTGATATTCGCCGATAGCACGGTAATAATCCTCCTGATCAAAAAGATGATCAGCAAAGCCAAGAACGGCTGTCTCTTCCAAAAATTTCGCATTCTGCATTCCACATTCCGCATTTTTCTGACAAAGGCAAAGACTAAAGAGAATAAGGGACAATAATATCATCCTTTTCCACATATCCATGCTCCAAACAGCGAAGGTCTTCGCTTAAACAATGATTTTTCACCGGGTCATAGAATCTACCACTCTCTGGGCTATAATCATACTCGCCGGACACACAATAATGGCATCGTTGCAATCGGTCAGAAGTCATCAATATGCCCTTAATAATCCCATATTTTTTAATGGAAAGGAGACTGAACTGAGAGCAAGAAGGCTCAAAGTTGCAAACACCACCCTGCTGAGGAGAGATGAGTTTCTGGTAAATAATAATAGCACCTGATGGTATGGATTTTAATATTGCGAAGGGGGATGGGTATTTCAGGGACTCTTTCCTGACCCCTGACTCCTGACCACTGATATCCCATGGTTGCCAGTCTGCCTCTAAATCACCGGCATCAGCACATAAGGCAGGGACACCCCCTGTCCCGACAGCCTGAAGAATAATTGCCATGGCTATGAATACTATTCTGATCATCATAGATGTGTCCTCACATGGTTGTAGGGGCAGGTCTTGCACCTGCCCTCTCCTTTGTCCCCTGCTGGCGGGGGTAGGGCACACTTGGGCAGGTTTGGAACCTGCCCCTACACCTTGTCCCTTGCTATCCAGAGATAGAGGGTGGAATCTCTAATTCCCACCCACATACAGGGAAGGGAAGATACCTTCCCTGTATGTACTATCAATCACTACTTATGTGTTTTACTTCTTGAGATTTTCCGCCTTTTCTATCTCAGTCATGGTCTTGCCATCATATGCCTCCATAACAATCATAGCCCGTGTAACAAATCCAACAACAGGGACAAGCTGCATCCACTCTAATGTTCGAATCTTTCGCTCCTTTAACTCCAACCCGGCCCTTGGACAGATTAAGCAACTTGTAAGACATCCAGACATCCCATTCTTATCCAATGCCTCAAATGGTATTATGGGAAAAAGGAAGGAGTTAACCCATTCCTCTGTCCTGATAGAACTACCCTCGTTCATCTCCAACCCAATTCTTGGTCCCAGAAGACAACTGGCTATGGCTGGCATTGTTCCACCCTTCTTAGCTGTATCAGCCAATGCCAAGGACAAGCAGGTCATTTGAACCAATGACACTACAATCAACATTCCCAATATCTTCTTCATTTTTTTTATCACCTCCTTTGCTTAATAAAATAGTAAACGAAGCGTCTCGCTTCGTATTCTCCAAGGAGTCAAGACGACTCGTCTACCGTAGACAACTCGTTTCGCTTCGTATTTATACCGAGCCGGGACGGCTCGTCTACTCTGAAGGAACAAAATCAAACCTCTTATCAGGAATGTCTATATTCAGTTTTAACCGAGAAAAAGAGGTATCCTCAGTTATTATCTGCTTTCCAAGCAAGGATTTTGTATTGACCCTTAGCGGAAACCAGATATTGTTAATCTGCTGATAGTCTTCAAACAGAGTTTGACTGATTAAAGCACCCTTTTTATCCATAATCTTGAGAGAGGAAATGACCCAGGATAAGGGGTCAACCGTTATGAGAATTTGGGAAATAACCTTTCCCCCTGTTTTTGGGCTGGCAAGGATAATAACTCTTGAGACAGCACCTCTGGCATCTACCTCTTCTTTTATCGTCAGGTCAAATGCCTCCTTTAATTCATCGAGAACATCTATCCCTAAAAGCTTTAAGGGAGAAAATATCATATTTGCCTCTGTCAAATCAACCTTTTCCGCTCGATTATCCTCAGGCGAATACCCCCAACAACTTGTGCCATTAGCAATAATGGTTTGCCTTAAGGGAGTTAAGTAGTCCAGATATAGCTTGTCCGGACTCTTAAAGAAAAGGTTTAGCTCACTTTGCATCTTATTGTTCCCGTATGATCTTATCTGGCTGACTCTACAGGAAATGGTCTGAATCTGACTGTAATTAGCCTCAATCGCAGATATTACATCCGACGATTGATATTTAGCAGATGAGGCAAAGGATGCACCGTGAGAGATAAGAAGAGCTATTGTCAAAATCCATCTAAGATTGTGCATGCTTTTTTCTTCCTTGCATAAATGTAACTACTCAGGTGTTTAGGCTGAAGACTGTTAGTTCTCATGTATTGGCCAAATCAAGGCGTCCAAAACCTACTCGTCGATAGATCGACATCGCAATTTTGTTGGCCAGTTCAAATGCTCTGAGTTTCCTATGATCACACATGATTTCTTCCTTCAGCCTATCCCTGTATTCACAGGGACAAGCCTACCTGAGTAGTTACAAATCTTAAATAATTATACTTGAAAGTTCATTATATGTCAACAAGAATTTTCCACCCTATCAGGGCAAACCGCACCCTAATTTTTGATAAATTTTTCATCCCTTAATCCCTCGCCGGCAAGGGATATGGAGTGTAACACAGACATTCTTGTCTGTGCTTACGGTATATTCCCTGCTGATGAAGCGAAAAAGGGACAATGGTTTTGAATCACAGACAGAAATGTCTGTGCTACCTTATCATTGACTCCATATCCTCCGGCAATGGTGCAATAAATTGCATATATTCCCCTGTTTCAGGATGGGATATGCCAAGTATATGGGCATGAAGTGCCTGTCTTGCGAAGGAGGTAGCACCTCTGGCAGATGGTTTTTGATTGCCATATCGTTTATCCCCCACAACAGGATGCCCGATAGACTTGAGATGCAGCCGAATCTGGTGTGTTCTGCCGGTATATATCCTGACCTTAAGCAAGGTATATTCCTGATTAATTCTTTTTTCCACATAATAGCTTGTAATTGCCGGCCGACTAAGCCGTCCACGGATCTGCATCCCTGTTCCGCCCTTTCTGGGTCGTCCGATAGGTTCATCAATCGTTCCCTCATCATTCTGAACATACCCATGCACCAGAGCAAGATACTCTTTATATGTCTTGCGGTCATGGAATTGGGTTGTAAGCTGCCAGTATGCCTTATCTGTTTTTGCCACAACTATTACCCCGGATGTCTCTTTATCCAGACGATGGACAATACCCGGCCTGAGCGGCAGCCCTATTTGACATAGATTGGTGTGTGCTGACAAGGCATTAACCAAGGTGTTAGTCGTTATCCTGTGTGTTGGGTGTGTAATCATTCCAGCCGGCTTGTTGACAACAATTATCAAGCTGTCTTCGTAAAGAATATCCAGCGGTAAGCTCTCCGGGACAATAGAAGATTCCTTCTCCTCCGGCAATTCCACGCTCAAACAATCCCCTTTTTTTACCCTGTAATGTGCCTTTATAGGGATATTTCTCTGAAGCGTTTCTCTGGTTACCCTTCCCTCATCTATCATCCTCTGCACAAATGCACGAGATACCTTGAGATGAGAAGCAAGAAAAGTGTCTATTCTTTGGTTAGCATCATTATCTGAAACAAATATCTTCACTATCCCACCAAGTAAGCATTCATGCGAAAGAATGAAGCTTATAATTCCGCTTAATGAGTATTTTTCTCAGCAATTCGTTCAATCTTGCAGAGCCATTCATTAAAATGAGGACACTCTTTATGTATTTTCTGTACACCAATAGATTCAGAAATAGTTTTACCCATTGCAACCTTTCTATAATCGCTTTTAAGGCTTAATAATCGTTTTGATGGTGCTTTTGCAGGATTATCATTAATATCTTCGGGACCGGAGTATTCATTTAGTATTTCTGATATATCCTTAAAAGATATGCTTGCTTTTTCAGAAATTACCTTTGGGTCACTAAACAATAAAGCCTCAAATTCATGCATTTCAATATAGGGCACCTCTAAAAACTCATTTTCAGTTTAAGCGATTAAAAAATTGTCTATCATTTTTTAATTAGATATGTCTGAATCATATACACCTCTTAATTTTAGCAAATTGTACTTGTTTATCGTTTCATTTTTTATCTATT